>NZ_JBFBAZ010000039.1:0-65086 GCF_040682475.1 Hamadaea sp. NPDC051192 | reverse complement strand
GGCGCGCCCACGTCGCGCAGCTGTACGAGGGGCCTGGCTGTTCGCCTGCCTGCCGGCGGGCTCGGAGACCAGGCAAGGAACTCCGGATTTTGGGCAGGGTTTCCCGGGACGGCTGGTGACACCAGTCGTCTCAGGTCCGTGTTCAGTTGTTGAGCGAGGTTCGCGGGGCGGCTGGTGCCAGTAATCCCGCACTCTCTAAAGCCGATTTTGGGGCCTCTGATTACAGGCGATCATGGAAAAGTTTTCGCTCTGGCCATAGACGTGGCGCCGGGCGTGCGGCGTACGACAAACGGCAGCGGGAGTGGCAGCGGCCCCGGCAGTAGGGGGCTCTGACGCACTGCTCCCCCTACTGCTACCCCCAGAGCGAGGTATCGGCAGCTCAACACCGGTCTCACACGGATGTTGACAGGTCAGACTTCCCTTTCAGGGAACCCCAAGACGCCACATCCAGATAAGAAGCCAACCCAGCCCAGATACGGCCCAGCCGATCCTTCCGCAGCCGACCCATCTTGTCTGTCGACGACGCTCGCCGTGACCTGAACCAATCCCATCGACGCCGACGAGCCGTTCTGCACCCGAATCCCGTGGATGTCCGCCGCAGTGACGGACTTATCGCCGTCGTCGATGTCGTTGTCGTTGTCGAACCGTCGATGGTCCAGACAGGACCGGACCTGCGCCAGGTCATCGGCGCCATTGATCTGCTCACGAGGACGGGCGGCATGGCCGGCGTACCAGCGCTCTGCGTTCTGGCCGATTTCGCTGAGCGCAGCTTCGCCCAGCTCCGGCACTTGCAGGGGGTTTCGTCGCGGCCGAGGGCGGCGTGACCTCTACATTGTCGTCGTGCGATACGTCGCCGATCACCGTGCGCCCAATAGCCGGCTGACTGAGGCGCGTGCCCGAGGGGCGCTCCGTGGCGAGTTACGACGCGAGCATTAAGGTCGACGACCTCGACGTCCTGGATCTCGGTGAACAGCGTGCTTCGCTCGGGTGTTGGCGCAACGATACGCATCGTGACCTGTCTGGCATGGCCGTGTCCGTGGTGCGCCAGGGCAATTGGGCGATCACACCGCCGGCCGGTATTCCTGGTGGATCAGCTGATCAGGCTGATCTTGGGCTTTGCGGCTGCCGTCGGTGATCCGGACGTCCCGCGGGCTCCGGATCAGTCCGCACTGCGCATCGTCGCCGGCCTGAACGAGGGTGTGCGGCGACCGCGTGCCCGGAATCGGCTGTAGCTGAGGGACGTTCAGCGGGAAGATGTCGTCTGGGCTGCGGTAGCAGTCGGATATGAGGTAGATGCTCAGACTTGCCATGTTGGCGGCGGGTGGACCGTTGGCGAGGGTGGCTTCGAAGCCTCGGGTGTGGAAGTGGATGCGGATGGTGTTGTGGTCGCCCCAGGTGGTGCTGTCCACGATGTATCCGGCGTGTGTGATGCCGTCGCGGAAGGCGGTCGCTGCCGTCGGGATCTGGTTGAGCGGCAGTGGGATGCCGTCGAAGCCGGCGATCCGGTAGATGCTGGTGCGGTAGCGGCACGGGGCGGTGGTGAAATGTGCCCTGCCCGTTGTGGGCTTGGGATAGTCGGCGGCGGTGATCAGGACGGTCATGATCTGGGCGAGCTGGTGGGCGGTGTCGGCTTGGACGGATTCGGCGGCCCGGGTTGCCACGGTCGGGCTCGCGGTGATGGGGGTGATTCGGGACGCCCAGGGGCGGGTCATGGCGATCGTCGCGGTGCAGGTGGCGAGCACGCTCATGGCCGTCGCGATGCCCGCCAGTACCCAGATCAGGATGCGGCGGCCGGACACGGTTGGCCCGGTGGAAGGCGTGGGGTTGCCGAGGTTGTGTGGCTGGTCGGCGGGGTCGGGTGGTGGCGTGATGGTGGTGGGCATCGGCACTCCAGGGTTGGTTAACGGCTGGGTATGAGGAAGCACCGCCGCTGAGCGCCGGGGCGTCGCGGCGTCGTGGCGTCGTGGCGGTCGAGGTTGTGGTGGGCGCGGCTCAGCTCGCCGAGCTGTTCGGGTCGTGTGCCGGGGGCGCGGGTGGCGCGCTTGCTGGCGTCGCCGAGCTTTCGCAGCGGGTGAATTGAATGCGCAGTTTGGTGAGGACCACGGACTCGGATCAGGGCCTCGTCGGCACTTGCGGTACGTAGTCGGACAGAAGCGGTCGACGTTGTTGGGCGCGTTGATCGGCGGTCACGTCGGGCTGCTGCGGCTGAATGCGCGGTCGCGGAGTGGCCGTGACGAGTTGCCGGAATCGGGCGCGGGCGTCTACGGGCGCGTCGGCGAGCAGCCGGTCGAGCAGAAGCTGGTGTTCCAGGCGTGGCATGGTGGCGTGGGGTTTCTCCCAGCCGTAGACGGTCTCCAGATCGGCGTCCAACAGGTTCGCCCAGTCGGGGAAGCCGTGTCGCAGTGCGACGCGCAGGGCGCGGATCTCGCGGCCGGTCCAGTAGGCCACCGCGACCAGGCACAGGCAGTCGGCTGGGTTGCGGCACTCCTTGTCCAGTTCCTTGGACATGAGGTCAGCCTGCTTGCGGAGTCGTTCGGTGGCGGCTTGGGTGTTGGCTGCTTGTTTGAGTTGCGCGACGGGAACCCAGGCTTGGGCGAGGGTGCCGCCGGTGACTAGGAGGAGGTCGGCGGTGCGCCAGAAGCCGGCGTCGTGGGGGTTGTGGCCGTTCTCGGCGGCGCTGATCGCGGAGATGCTGCGCCGCATCACGGCGGCGAGGTGTTTCTGCGTCCATCCGGCGTGCTTCCGGTAGGCGGCCAGCTGTCGGCCGAGTTGCATGCAGGCCTGGACGTATGCCGACCACATGCCGTGTGCGGTCCTGTCTACGTCTGTTGTGGGCAGTCGGCGGTTCACTGGGTGCTCCGCATGGCCGCGGCGACGGGAGCAGCGCGTTTGCGTGAGCGTTGGTCGGCCGTGCAGTGGAACGTATGGGCGGCGATCTGCGGATGCAGCGGCTTTGCCCAGTCTGTGCAGGGCACGCCGACGCAGGCCAGCAGCCATGCGGGGGCTTGCCGCCACGCTAGGGCCCATTCGCGGGCTTCGCACCAGCCCACCTGCCAGCTACTGCCGTCGCCGTTGGCGCACTCGTAGCAGATCCGCTGGTCGTTGATGGCCAGCCACGGCCAGCTGCGGTCGAGTCGGAGCGGACATCCGATCGGATGGTGTCGGCGCAGCACGTGCCGGATGTCGACGCGAAGCTGCTGGGCGGTCAGGATCTGCGGCTGGTGGTAGGCGTCATGGATCGACCCGTCGCAGTACACGCTCAGATCGGTCGGGCCAAGGGTTCCCGGCACCAGGATCCGGTAGTCGATGTGTCGGCCCACCGCAGTGTCCTGCGGTGCAACCGGAGCGGGCAACGAGTGGGCGGCGAGCAGCAACGTACCACCTCGCAGCAGCCGAAGCAGAGTGCGGATCGACAGCGCCCACCTGGCGTCCGGGCAGGACGCGAACCCCGCGCGCCCGGGGCAGCCAGAGCAGGTCGCACGACACCATGGGAAGCGGCTGGTGATAACCGGCCGGTGCCGGTCGTGCATCGTCACCGCATAGGCCTCGTGCTCGGCGAAGGTCCACCGCCGGTAACCCAGGCCGGGGACGTGGCAGCCGCCGTCTTCGTCGAACTGGGGCCGTGGTGATTCGATCCAGTGTCCGGGTTGGTTGGTGACGTCGGTGTTGGTGATGTACCGGCCGTCGATCTGCCGGAACAGCTCGCCGAGAGGCACTGCCGGAGCCGTGATGCGCTGATCCTGCTGCCACGATGTCAGGGGTTCAGTCTCGATCATCGACAGTGTGCTCCGTTCAGGATAGGTGAAAGCTCGGCTCGGCCTGGTGTGATGCCGGGCCGGCGGGGGTGTGGCTGGGCGCCAAGGTGTGGCTGGCGGGTCTGGGCCGCGAATTTTGCGCTGGTGAGGCGATGACGGCGTGCCATCGATGGCGTGGGACGTAGCGCAGGTCTGCCCTGTCGGCCGGTCTTGCCGGGTTAGGGCGGCGGTGGGAGCGTCGTTACGGTTGTGGATTCCTGGTCGAGCCAGAGGTAGCTGCGGCCGTCGTCGTGGCAGGTCATGCCGAGGCGGGCGATGCCCGGCAGATGCCAGGCGTGCCAGCGTTGCCACAGGTTGTCGATGATCTCCCACAGCGGCTGCGGGCCACCGTCCGCGATCTCGCCGCCGCAGGGGCCGGTCGGTTTGTACAGCAGCCACGAGCCGTCGGCGGCGTGCAGGAACACCCCCGGGGTGCCGTCCGGGGCCTGGTCGGCTATCGGGCTGAGGCCTGGGATGGACAGTTGCAGCAGGAACCGGAAGTCCCGGTCGTCGAACGCATCCGCGGGAACCTCAACGGTGGACGCATAACGGGCCTGCGCCGGCTGGAACCAGCTCGCCGGCTGAAGCTGCGGCTGCACCGCTGGCATGGGAGCGGCTGGCGGGTAGTGGGGCGACAGGTCACGGAACCGGCCCCGCACCGCCGACGGTGTGGTCTTGTCCGCGACCAGCACCGCCGACGCCAACGGACCACGGATCTCGGCCACGACCCGGCCACCGCGTGCTAGCTGGGTGACCCAGGCTGGGGGCAGCGACGGCACCGCCACCATGGACAGGATCCGCCCGAACGAGCCACCACCCGCTGCGCCGTCGGTGAGGTCCGCGGCGGACAGGTGCGGCCGGTGGCCGACCCCGGCCAGGCGGACCTTGGCCGTCAACATCACCTGCTCGTCGGCGTCGACACCGGTCACCTGCGTGTCACCGACCCGGTGACACAGCAGCGCTGTCTCGTAGCCGGTACCGATACCGATCTGCAGCACCCGATCGCCGGCATCGACGGCCAGCCAGTCCAGCATCTGCGCCGTCACCGACGGCTGCCCCGACCCCGCCAACGAACCAGCCCGGTCCAACAGACCGAGCTCGGTGATCAGCGGCCGGTCGGAGTACACCTGGCCCAGCCCAGACTCAGTGTGCGCGACGGTGATCGTGTCACCGTCGAGATAGAACGGGACGAACGCATGCCGGGGCGTCTGCGCGAACGCCGCACCCCACCCCGGCCCGAGCACACCCCTGCCCGCCAAGACCCGCACCAACTGCTCAGCATGAACACGCCACGCCCCGCTCAACCCACACCACCCCTCAAACCGCCAGGATTTGGGCATGAGCGGCGAGCAGGATGCCCCGCTGCCTGCGGGGCATCGGCCAGACCGCCGGGCGCGCCGACGCCGGCAGGTAGACAACCGGTCATGATCGGGGCTCGAAACCGTTGAACGACTCGGCCGTGGTCGTGCCACGGCCGACGCCGTGTGTGTGGACCAGTTCGAGTGGACGGCGTCGGGGAAGCTGCCGGTGCCCGTGCAACACCGCGTGCGCGGTCACCCGCCGACGGCACGGCTCCAACTCCCCGCACGCCACACACCGCCCGCACAGATCGGATCGCAAATGCTCGGCGAGCACCCGATGCGCCACCTCCGGCCCGGCCAGAGCATCAGCCGGTACAACACCTCGAACCAGGGTCACGACGCCTCCCGCCGGACGGCGACCGTCCACGAGGCAACGATCTGTTCAACGGCGGTACGGCCACGACCGCTGAGCCGCAACGTCAAGCTCCGATGGCCCGGCATCGGCTCCACCAGCTGATCACCCAACATCAGATACAGCGTCGTACGGACCGCCTCGACCGACACCCCAGGCAGATGCGCGGACAGCTCCGCGATCTGCCACGACCGGTCCGGAGCCACCAACAACACCCGATAAATCTGCTCCCGGGCAGCACTGCGGACAGCCAAGACCGGCGAGAACAACACCATCACGCCCGCCCACCATCCCCACCGGCCGACAAGACTCCTCGCGCCCATACAGCCTGTGGACACGGGAACCGAGCGAACCTGCACGCAAACTCCAAACACCCAACACACAAGCCATCCAAGGCAGGGGTGGTGAACCAGCAGCACCCGACGCGCCTCCACGACCTCGTCGACATCCGACTTGTCCATCTCGATCAACACGACCATCGACCCGTCCTCACATCCACGGCCCTGATTTGTGCCATCCTGAGCCGTCCGGTACGTCGGAGGCTGGGCGCAACTGGCGTAGGAAAACCGAAACGTCGCTCTGCAGGCGGCGAACGCCGTGCAGCCACCTCGATTGGGCAGTTCGGCCGGCACCGTCGGACGGTCTTCAAGCTCGATCACCGCGGCCATCCCAGTCACGTGGGCCCCTATCTCGATCACGCGGGTGCAACCTGCCTCTGCGAAGACAGGCCACACCCGCCATCACCGCCCTCGTCATGGAAGACCACGAGCGGCGAAGTCCGTTGGTAGAACACGTTGCGCTACCTAGAGTGATCTCCTGACGGTGAAACCCGGATGCGTTGCCGCATAATCAAGACCAGCTATGCAGGGACGAATACGGCGAGCAGGGGGACTGCATGGGTGCCACACGGCGATGCGACGAATGCGGTACCGCCCTAAGCCGGTACAACGCCGGGCGCCGATGCCAGGGGTGTGCCGTCGACCCCGGCGTGGCTGAGAAAAGCCTCGTCCCACAGGGCTTGCTGACCGATCCGTCATTCGTGAGAGCGGTCGGCGAAGGCGACTGGCAAACCGCACTCCACCAGCTTGTCGAGGCGACGAGTCTCACTCAGGTCGCGATCGCGGCAGCAACGGGCGTGAGCCAGTCATATGTGTCACGGTTGATGAACGGACAGAGCCAGGAGCCGGGGATTGGAACCGTCCGCTCCCTGTGTGATGGACTCGGGATACCGAGGCCATTGGCTGGCCTGGCGCCCGCGCAACCGGAGGACCCCACGAACCGCAGACAAGTCTTAGGAGCCGGAGCCGGCGCAGCCGGACTCGCACTACTGTCCGCCTACGGCATCTCCTCGGGCGGTGGCGACGAGAGTCTGCTCGCCGAATCCACCGCGATTCTCCGACGATTCGAACAGCACACTCCGACCCGAGCCGTCCTCGGTTCCGCAGTCGCGCACTCAGAACTGACCCGAGTAATCCGACACCGCGCAGGCGAAGGAAGCCCCGCCCGCCGCCTCAGCGGCGTCGAAAGCGAAGCCGCTGGGTTCACCGCGTGGCTATACGCCGACCTAGACGAACAGGCCAACGCTCGCCGCTACTATCGCAAAGCGATCAAGGCCGCCTCGCTGTCCGGAAACGCCCTGCTGACCTGCTACATGCGCGGCAGCCTCGGCCAATTCGCCACATCCGTCGGCGCAGCAGCCCAAGGCCGCGAACTACTCACCGAAGCCCGAACCCAGCTACCCCGATCCGCCCCACCGATCGCGCTGCTATGGCTCGACGCACTCGAAGCCACCGCGCTGGCCCACCTCGGCGAACGCAACGCGCTCAGCATTCTCGACTCCGCCGAACGGCGCATGCGCAAAGCCACGAACACCGAGCCAGTGTGGCCATGGCTGTTCCACTTCGACGAACGCAAACTCGCAGGCTACCGCGCCATCGTCGCAGGCCGCCTCGGTCACTACAAGACCGCCGAAACCTACTTCGCCATCGCCGACCACACTCCCGCCTCCCCCAAACAAAAGGCAATGTCGACCGTCGCCCGAGCATCGATCGTCGCCTCCAGTCGCACACCCGGCGCCATAGACCAAGCCTGCGCATTGGCAATCCAAGCACTCGCAACCGGCCGCACCCTCGGCTCGGAACGGGTGATCCGCGCCGTCAGCCGCTTCCGCAGCGATCTGAGCATCGCACGCAGCACCGCCACAACCGAACTAGACCGCCAACTTTCCATGTCATACGAGGAGGACCTGTGACGCGAGTAGCCGTCAGCGGCCATCGAGGACTACCCGAGGCCACCGAGCGACTCGTCAACCAAGCACTACGCGAAACCCTCGGCCAACACGGTCCAGACCTAGTCGGCATATCCTGCATCGCAGACGGAGCCGACCAACTCTTCGCCCACGCCGTCCTCGAACTCGGCGGTCGCCTCGAAGTCGTCGTACCCGCCACCAAATACCGCCAGGCCTTACCCTCCGAATGCTGGCCCACCTACGATCGGCTCCTCAGCGAGGCCAGTCAGGTCCACCAGCTCGAATACACGGAATCCACATCCGAAGCCCACCAAGCCGCCAGCGAATACATGGTCGACCGCGCCGACATCCTCGTCGCCATCTGGGACGGCCTACCCGCCCGCGCCTACGGTGGCACCGCTGACGTCGTGGCCTATGCGCGCGATATGGGGAAGACGGTCGAGGTCATCTGGCCAGCAGGCGCTAGCCGAGGCTGAACCACCAAAGCCTCGAGGTGGCACGCGCCTGCCGTCGACGACAGCGTCCCGGATGCCGTGCCCGTCGGAGAGGCTGTCCCTGAGATAGAAGATGTCGCCGTTGTCTTCGTGAGCGATGGAGCCCGCCAGCTCCCGCCGCCGACCGAGTATACGTAGGACGATAGTTCCGATGACCGTGTGCGGGTGTGGCGTTACCCAATGTTGCCAGCGCGCTTGTGGCCGCGGTGGTGACCAGAGCTGCCCTGAGCTGTTTCTTCGCGTCGTGTTTCTCGAATGATCGGGTTTACGCCAGAGAACATGGGGGAGACGGGATAGAACCGACCTCGCAGGAAACCTTGAATCAGCAGGTCAGGGGTTGATCTGGCTGGGTCGGCAGTCGAAGTCCGCTATTCGCTCGCAGCCGCATCCGTGAGCTTCAGCTGGGCACCGCCCAATCGAGGAGCATGCGACTGAAGGCCTCCGGTTCGGCCTCGCTCCAGAGATGGCCTGCGTCGGGCTGCACGCGAAGTTGCGCTCCGGCGATTCCAGCCGCCGCACGCCGGGCCGCCGAAAGGTTCGCCCGATCCTGCTCCCCACAGACAACAAGCGTCCGGGCACGGACAGCCGCCAAGTCGGGGCGCAGATCCACACGTCCCAGCTCACGCACCGCCGTCAGCACGCTCTCCTTCG
This sequence comes from Hamadaea sp. NPDC051192, assembly GCF_040682475.1. Classification (NCBI taxonomy): domain Bacteria; kingdom Bacillati; phylum Actinomycetota; class Actinomycetes; order Micromonosporales; family Micromonosporaceae; genus Hamadaea; species Hamadaea sp. NPDC051192. The sequence goes on along the minus strand of NZ_JBFBAZ010000039.1, from coordinate 56,186 downwards.
TCACGCCTGGATCGTCCTCGCTATAGCGGGCCGCCGGGATCGCGCGCATGAAGACGCCCTGCAGGGCGAGCAACACACGCGGCGGATGCACCTGCACACCGGAGACGATCAGACCAGTGACGGCTTCGGGCCGCCGAACGGCCAACCTCAGTGCGACCATCGCGCCCGCGGAATCACCACATACATAGGCGGTACGCCCGCCGCCAGTACCAAGCCCGGCATCCAGGTCAGCGGCGACCTGGGCGACCGCCTCGTCGAATCGGAACGGACCGGTGGTGACGCCGAACCCGGGCAGGTCCGGGGCGATGACGTCGACCTGTGGTTGAAGCAGCGGGAGATGCGGTGCCCACATCCGGCTAGTCCGCGCCACCCCGTGTATCAATATCAGCAACGGTTTCACCATGACCTCCAATCAACATCTTCAACGCCGTGGCCGAACGCATCGGTTGCTGTCGAAACGGCGACCGAGGAATTCAGTGCGATCGTGGCGACGGCATCCGCTGCTGGCATTGGACCGATGAGACGTAAGAGGAGCCAGAGCCGATGCTTGACGAATACCTGGCGCTGCGCGACGCCCGTGACCGTTCATCCCGTTAGCCACCCGGCCGAGGCGACCATGGGCTCACAGGTAGGGCTGGACGAGGATATCCCGGGCGATCTTGTCCTCCAGACCCTGCCGGAATCGGTTGAGGTCGACGAGCTTGGCGATGTTCCCGCGCTCCGCGTCGAACGCCTCCCGGAACATCACCCACAGTTTGGCGCGCAGGGCAGGGTACCCGCGGGGATCGAGCAACCAGACGAGCCGGTCGAGGTCGGCGTCACCCATTGTGGCGTGGCGCACGAGGTCCTTGCGCATCTGCTTGATCAGCCCGGAGCGCTGCCGTCCGTCGAGTACGCCGCTCGGCAGCGACTTGACCTCGGCGATGAGGTCGAGGACCAGCCGCTCGACGACCTCGTCGTCCTGTTGGACGGTCTCGATCAGGTACGTGACGATGTCGATCACGCGGTTGGTGTCGTCGACCTCGAACCGCAGCAGGGCCGCCGGGTTGTCGGTGATGAGCTTCTTCGCGGCGAGCAGCGCCCCGGACGCGCCCGTGTAGTTGCTGCCGCCCATGGCGAAGTCGAAGATGACTTTGGTGATGCCGCTGTCGTTGCGCAGGACGCGCGGAGCGATCGCGCCCAGCAGGTCGAACAGCTCTTCCGGCGGGCCCTCCATCGTCCCGGGGGCGAATTCGAGGACGTCGGTCCAGTTGATCTCGCCGAACATGGGGCCGGGATACTTCGGGCTGGCGTTGGTGTGCGGCCGGTGCTCGCTGAGGAACAACAGGCCCTCCACCTGCTGCTTGGTCATCTGATCGACCGCGGTGATCATTCGCCGGATGAGCTCGTGGACGGCGTCGCCCTCGACGGTCGCCTCGACGTACTCGCGGATGTCGCGCAGGATCGTGTCCGACCCGTCGAGCGTCAGCACACGCAGGAATACGTCGTCGAGCGCGGTGTCGTAATGCAGAAGCGTGGGCTTGAACCACTGCAGCAGTTCCATGCCCTCCTGTGCCACCCGGTCGATGAGCAGTTCCGCTTCCTTCGTCGCGGGCAGGAACGGCTTGAGCCGTTCGAAGATGTCGGCCACCCGCGTCGCCTGTCGTGCTCCCTTCACCGCGAGTTCTATCGGTTCCTCGCCGATGGCGAACAGCAGGATGTCGAAGATGATCGGACCCAGGATCCGGCCCAGCTGGAACAGGAGATCGACGCCGACCGTGGCGGAGTGCAGCGTCACGAACGGCTGCGCGGCGGCGGTGGCGAGCATCGCGCCTGCTTCGTGCGCCAGTTTCTCCTGCCCGGCCTGCCACATCGAGTAGACGACGAAGCAGATGAGGGCGACGAGGATCGGTCCCGACGACAGCAACAAAACCAGTGCCACCACGCCGAGCAGGTCGCCGACCAGCCGCTCCACGAGTCCGGCGACCATGCCGGCCTGGATGACCGTGTTCGCCACGACGAGGTGTTGCTGGACGCTGGCGGTGAGGTTGTCGAAGATCTCGGTGTAGAACGACAGCTCGCACAGCCCGCTGCCGGACAAGCCTTCCTCGACCCCGGCCGCGAACTCGGTCATGTCCCGGTACGCCGCCTGCAGCACGTCGGGGTACTCCGACAGCGGGGGCAGCGACGCGGCGAAGGTGGCCATGACCGGCTTGGCGAGGTCGTAGACGGCCGGGGCGAGCAGGCCGAGCGGACCGAAGCCCAGTTGCAGCGCCCCGCTCTCGGCCCAGTCCCGGCCTCGCATCAGATCGTCGCTAGCCCGTGTCCACAAGACGGTCGACTTGTCCCAGACGAGCTGGAAGACGTCGGCGAGCGCGGCCGGATCGGGCGAGAGCCGGGTGGTGATCGCCTCGACCAGCGGCCCGATGTCGGGCTCGCCGTCCAGATAGGTCAGCAACGTCCGGTCGATCAGCTCGCTGAGGTCGTCAACCGTCGCCCGGGCGGCGGGATCCGTCGCGCCCGGCGGCAGACTGTCGGCTGGGCGTACGGCGACCGCTGCGACCACGGCGTCGCCGGTGACCTGGTCGGCGGCGGGATCGGCGCCGGCCGGCCCCGCGGTGGGCAGCCCACCGAGCAGTCCGGCCGGTGTGCGTACCGTCTGATCGAAAGCGCGAGCCGACGTGACCATCAGGCCGCCGGCGGGGCGGGAGTGTCCGTGGCCGGCGCGGGGTCCGGGACGAAGAGGCGGACGTAGGTGTCGGCGAGGTTGGTCGCGCCGCTGCTGACGATGCGCTGAGCGAGTTCCTCGCGCCGGTTGGCCAGTTCGGCCGCGGTGTTGGCCGCCCGGCGCTCCTTGAGCGCCTCCTCCTGCAAGGCCGTGTTGTACGGGTCGAGGGCGGGCGCGACGCCCATGAGCGCCTCCACGACGATGCCTTCGGTGCGCATGACGTTCTTCTGCACCGACAGGATGACGCCGGGCACGGTGAAGGCCGCGCCGGTGGCCGGGTCCTCGTACTCGGTGACGAGATCGCGGTTGAACTGCCACACTTTGGTGACCGAGCCGTCGCGTTCCGGGTACGACCGCTGCCGGATCGCGTCGCGTACGGGCTGGCCGCGCCAGTCGGCGACGGTGTTCAGCGCGTGCAGGATCTCGGCCCGGACCTCCTGGCGCTTGTCGGCGTCGTCGACCATCACCTCGTCCAGCAGCGCACCCAGCTCGGGCAGCGGACGCTCCTGTTTGGACTCGGCGAAGTTGTTGAAGAACGCGACTCGCACGTCGACCAGATGCAGGATGGTGATGAACTCCTGGTTCATCTGCCGGAACACGAAGTTGAGCGGTGCCGAGAGGTTGATGTTGGAGATCTCCCGGGTGATCGAGGTCTCCGAGCCGACCTCCGTGGACACCTCGGAGCTCGTGTTGATCTGCACGTCCCGCTTGGACGAGGCGCTCGCCGAGGTCTTCTCGGTCGCCGATGCCACGTTCTTGGCGGCCTCCTCACGGCTGGAGTTCGTCGACCCGGCGACCCCGCCGCCCACCTTGACCATGCCGAAACCCCAGGAGGCGGAGGCTTCCGCCTTGTACTCGAAGCTCTTGGCGTAGGTGGACTGGTCGGACTGCTCGCTCTCCACGGCCGACTCGAAGTCGGTCGCGCTCTGCTCCGAGAACGAGTCCAGGATGCTCGACGCCTCGGACTGCGTCGTGGTCGACTGGGTGTAGGACTTGACGCTGATGGTCGTCTTCTCACCTGGCAGCAGCGTCATCGTCTGCACGACCCGGCCCGCGCCGTAGGAGCCGAGATAGGTGGACAGGCGGTACTCCTCGACGAGGTAGAGCCTCGGTTCGGCGGTCTGGGCGGTCGGAATCCAGGTGGAGACGTCCGTTCCCCACAACGACGTGTAGACCACCGGGGTCAGGCCGGCCTGGATGTGGGACGCGATCGTGCCGGGACCCACCGGGTCGTCCTCCTGGTCACCGCCCTGCTGGCCACTGTTCTGGCCGCCGTGCTGGCCGCCGTGGTGACCGCTGTCCTCGTCGTCCGGGCCGGGCAGGTCCGTGGATTCGCCGGTGTCCGGGTTCCATTGCCGGGCCGCCGTGCCGCCTCGCGTCCGTGCCGGTCGGCTGGCGAATCCGGCCAGGCCGCGGGTCGCGTACGCGACGAGCGGGAACTCGCGCGGATCGGCGGCGCCGTCGAGCGATGCGGCGACGACGGACGTGATCTCGGTCAGGGGACGGTTGGCCAGCTTCGCCCGGTCCGGGACCACCTTGCCCGCTGCGGTGAAATAGTGATCGTCGAACGGCAGCTCGATGTAGTTGCGGCCCGCGTACGACGTCGGTTCCGGCACGTTGTAGCTGAGGATGGTCGCCTGGCCCGAGGCTTCGAGGGCGACCAATGGCGCGGCACTCGGTTCAGTCATAGGTGGCACCGTAGAAGCGAGTGCCACAGGGGACTGTCAGGTCGCCGACCCCCAGGTGGGCCATAGCTGGAGCACCAGGGTGGACCGGTGTCGGAACCTTGACGGCTGCCAAGCGACGACGCCGGCCGCAACCTCCGTAGCGCCGTTATTCGATTCGCGCTAGACGCAGCGCATTGCCAAGCTGATCGAGCTTCGGGCCTGACAATCTGCCGGCCCGCTCGAGCAAGCTTTGCCGCGTCAGGGTCACCAGCCATGTGCAGAAGATGCGACCGTCACGAGGTAGTGCCATGCGCACGACGCCATCGTGCGGAAGTCCTTCGTGGGGGCCGATCGCCACTTCGACGCCGACACCGCCGATGCCGGAGTCAGCCGAGTCGAGGACCTGCTGGACTACCCGCGGGTCGGCGGCCTGCTCTCCGGACAGCACTACGTACCCGTGCTTCTCGTCGGCGGTGGCCGGGGCCACGATATGCATCGCCCGGAGTTCAGGCTCGTCGCCGCCCGACAGCAGGACGATCGGGCACCTCTCGCCGATGAACGCCCACCAGACCTCGCCGCGTTCCACGCGCTTCCCCTCACCATGGGCGGCTGACGAGCGCTGATACGCCCAGCGGAACCGCCTGACCCCGCCGACGATATCCCAGCCGCCACCGCCCGAGGGGAGAACCCGTGCGAACGCTGAACCGCGTCGAGTGACTCAGCACCTGCAGGGTCTGCTGGCGGCGTCGGACGCTGGGACGGCCACGCCCAGCAAGCCGGGCGTGGCCGGATCCCGCTATCGCAGCAGGGCCAGCGCCTTAGTGAGGGCGGCGTCTCGTCCCGCCGACAGGTCGGCTGCCGTCGCCGGCGCCAGGTGGTCGGGTGCGACGCCGACCGTGTCGACCGTTTCCCGGTTCGCGCCGATCTCGCGGTGGCTGGGCAGGGTCAGCTCGCTGTTGTCGTCGAGCGCGTACGGCAGGGTCGGGCCGGACACCATGCCCGCGGTACGCGTGCCGACGAGCGTACCGAGGTGGAGGTCTTTGACGGTGCTGGCGAACGAGTCGCACGCCGAGGCGCAGTTGCGGTCGGTGAGCACGACCAACGGCAGGTTCACCAGCGCCACCGTGTCATCGGCGTGGTTGGCGGTGCACTTGTCGCGCACGTCGCACCAGTAACTCGTGGGCTTGCCGTGCACGAACGCCCCCAGCAGCCGCAGGAGCTCCGCGCCGACGCCGCCGCCGTTGCCACGCATATCGAGGATGAGACCGCGTACCGAGGCAGTCTTGCGTAGCTCGGCGATGGCGTTGAGCACCTGGTCGGCGACACCCGGAGTGAAGGCGGGGATGGTGACCTCGGCGATGTCGCCGGGCAGCAGGGTGGCGTCGGCCTTCGGGCTCTGTTGCGGGAAGTCGACCGGGGTCACCGTGGTGGTGAAGGTCGTGTCGGTGGCCGGCCGGTGCAGCGTGAAGGTGATCTGCTGGGCCGGCGACGCTGTGTTCAGCCACTGGACGACGCCTTCGGACACACTTCCGTTGAGGATCAGCGGCACCCCGTTGACGGCGACCACTTCATCGCCGGGCTTGATCCCGGCGCTGGCCGCGCCACTGCCCGCGGCGACCGTGGTGACGAAGACCGGTGCGGTGACGACCGGATCGGCGCCGTCGACCCGGAGTCCGGAGAACTTCATGCCGAGCAGGCTGCGCTGCTGCCCGCGGGTCCATCGGGCGTGGTTGTCGTCGAGCGCCGACACCATGCCGAGCAGGGTGGCTTCCGCGACGGCCTGCCGGACAGCGGCATCGTCGGGCAGCGCGGCGGCGATGGCGGTGTAGGTGCGGCTGAACGCGGTCCAGTCGGCGTCCTTGCGGCCGGTCAAGGCCGGCAGGGTGGCACGCGGTTGATCGATGCCTCGGCGTTGCAGCTCCTGGGTGAGCGCGGCGAAGGCGGGCACCAGCAACGTGCGGTCGTCCAGTTCCGGCCCGCTGTAGTAGTTGTCGAAGATGCAGTAGTAGGCCTGGCCGATGGTGGTGATCGTGGTCGGCTGCAGTGGGGCAGGGGTGGTCGGCTGCCCGACCTGCCCGGTGGGCGCGGTGCAGGCGGGTGGGCGGCTGGACGACTCGGCGGATCCGGCCGGGACGATCACGACCGTCAGAATGCCGCCGACGAGCGCCGTCGTCGCTACTCCGACTGCGATGCGTAGCTTGTTCCTCATGCGGCCCACCCTCGCGGCCGGACCGTTGCAGGGGTGTGAACGCAGCCGTTAACGCCGACGAAGCACGGCCCCTGGTACAGAGGCTGGATGCGAATCCTGGTAGCCGAGGACGAACGGATGCTCGCCGATCTGGTGGCCGAAGGGCTGCGTAAGCAGGCGATGGCGGTCGACGTGGCCTACGACGGGCTGGCGGCCTCGCAGCGGCTCGCGGTACACGACTACGACGTGCTCGTCCTCGACCGCGACCTGCCGCAGGTGCACGGCGACGTGATCTGCCGGGATCTGGCGAGCAGCGGTGCGCGTACGCGGATTCTGCTGTTGACCGCTGCGGCCTCGGTGCCGGACCGGGTCGCCGGGCTGAGCCTGGGCGCCGACGACTACCTGCCCAAGCCCTTCGACTTCAGCGAACTCGTCGCCCGAGTCAAGGCACTGGGACGCCGCAGCCAGCCGCCCGTCCCGCCGGTGCTGCAGCGGGCCGGGATCGTCCTGGACACCCCGCACCGGCAGGTCTTCCGCGACGGCCGCCACGTGCCGCTGTCGGTCAAGGAGTACGCGGTCCTCGAAGTGCTCATGCGAGCCGACGGGGCACTGGTCAGCGCGGAGACACTGCTGGAGTCGGCCTGGGACGAGCACGCCGACCCCTTCACGACGGTGGTCCGGGTCATCATCAGCCGCCTGCGCGCCAAGCTCGGCGAACCGGCCTGCATCCACACCGTCGCCGGCGTCGGATACCACCTGTGAAGCGGCGTACCGTGCGGGTGCGGCTCACCGCGGTCTACAGCGGGCTGTTCCTGGTCACCTCGGTCACCGTACTGGCGATCACCAACCTGCTGCTGAAGCTCAAGCTGGAGAAGCGATTCACCAACCTGCGGTTCGACCTGATCGGGGACGCAGCCGCCCCCTCGACGTCAGCGGCCCCGACGCCCGTGCCCACCAGCGGATCACTGCCGTCGGACAGCAGCGGCATCGGCTATCTGCCCGACACCGTGCTCGGCTACCAGTGGAGCATCGCGGGCGTCACGATCGCCGTCCTGACCGTCGTGTCGATCGTGGTCGGCTGGTGGCTGGCAGGACGGCTGCTGCGCCCGGTGCACCAGATCACCGCGACCGCGCGGCGCCTGTCGCTGTCCAACCTCACCGACCGCATCGCGCTGGCCGGACCGCGCGACGAGCTCTCCGAGCTCGCCGACACCTTCGACAGCATGCTGGACCGGCTCCAACGCTCCGCGGACAGTCAACGCCGGTTCATCGCCAACGCCGCGCACGAGCTGCGTACGCCGCTGGCGATCCAACGGACAGCGATCGAGATCGGTCTGGACGATCCTTCGCCCGAACGGCTTGCTCGCGTACGCGAGGAGCTGCTGGAGGTCAACCGTCGCAGCGAGCGGCTGATCGACAGTCTGCTGATCCTCGCCCAGGGCGACAATGGCCTGGAGACCAGGGAACAGGTCCGCCTCGACACCTTGGTACGCCAGGTGATCGGCGAAACCCCGGCCGGAGGCGTCCAGATCCGGCGGCAGCTGGAACCGGCCACGGTCGACGGCGACCCCGTCCTGCTGCATCGGCTGGCCGCCAACCTGCTGCAGAACGCGATCCGCTACAACCGGCCCGGCGGAGAGGTGGACATCAGCGTCGAACCCGCCGCAGGCCTGACCGTTCGCAACACCGGCCCGGACGTTCCCGGCGATCGGGTCGGCGAACTCTTCGAACCCTTCCGCAGGCTGCACCCGGAGCGAACCGGATCAGCCGACAGCACTGGCCTGGGCCTGTCGATCGTGGCCGCCATCGCACGCGCCCACGACGCCACGATCACGGCCGTGCCCAACCCTGGTGGCGGTCTGGCGGTGGCCGTGCGTTTCCCCGTCGGCGGCGCGGGAATGCGTCCGCCGCACTGAGACTATGGCCCCGGCCGCCCGTCCTTGCGGTGGATCTTCAACTCCCGTTCGAGGTCCGCTACGAGTGAGCGCAGGTCGTCGAGTCGTTGGCTCACCATGATCCGATCGATCTCGTCCGGTACGCCGTCACGGTTCTCGTCGACGGCCATCCGCTCGGTCATCTCCAGCCGGCGGGCTTCCTCCATGGAGTTCACGAGCACCGCGATCAGGATGTTCAGCAGCAGGTGAGCCGTCACGATCACATAGCTGATGTAATAGACGAGCGTCCACGGTGACAGCTCCATGCCCTGCTGGATCAGGTCCGGCAGGTTCTCCAGGGACAGCAGCACGAACAGGGTGAGCACGGCGCGGCCGATCGTGCCGTACTGCTCGGGGTACGCGTCGCCGAAGATCAGCCAGCCGGCCATGCCGTAGACATAGAGCGACACCAGAGCCAGCGCGAAGAAGCCGCCGATCCCGGGCAGGCTCCGCAGCAGGGCGACGACGATGACGCGTAGCCCGGGGGAGAAGCGGACGAGCCGAAGCACTCGGGCGATGCGGATCACCCGCAGGGCAGCCGACTCGCCGTGCAGGCCGGGAACGAACGCGGCGGCGATCACCACCAGGTCGAAGACGTTCCACCCATGGCGGAGGAAGTCCTGAGGCCGACGGCCGTACGCCAGCACCCGGATGGCGATCTCGATGACGAACACCGCGCGGAAGCACCACTCCAGCGTCCGCAGCAGCTCGCCGAGCGATCCGGCGTGCGGGTAGGTCTCCACGCCGAGGAGCAGGGCGTTGACGCCGATGACGGCGACGATCGTCAAGTCGAACCAGCGCGACTTCACGATGTGGGCGCACCATCGCGTCAGGCGCGACGGCGCGGGTGCGGTCGTGTCGGGTTCGGCTCGCTGAGACGGCGCCAGCTGCGTGTTCATCCGTTCGCCCCCACGAAGCAGGCCGGCGGCGACGGTGCATAGAGGTCGAGCGGCAGGGGTGGGTGGATCACCCGGCCAGCCTACGGGCGCTCTGTTGACTGTCCGATTTCCGTCGTCGCCGCAGTACAAGTGGGGGAGGCGCCGTCCCATCCCGCGTTCCTAGCCTCGGCGATACGCCTTGTGCCATCCACAGTCGATAAAACAGCCGAGGACACGGTTGATGACGCGGTCGATGGCACACGGTGGAGACGGCTCGGCTGGAGGACGTGTGCGTACCAAACAGGTTCTGATCGTCGTGACGGCGCTGGCCGTGGTCATCGCCGGCGGCGCGGGCGGGTGGTGGTGGACCCATCGAGACCGCGGCCAGGCGCAGACGGACCCAGCGCCGCAGGTGACCGGCAAGCCGACGAAGATCGGGCCGGACGGCGGCACCGTCGACAACGGCGAGGTCACGATCGTGATCCCGGCCGGAGCCGTGCCCAGCGGCGAGACCATCACCGTGCTATCGGCCGAGGCGATCGGTGCGCACGACGGGGAGATCTTCGGCCGGCCCATCGGCGTGGAGCACAGCCAGCCCCTCGCCAAGCCGGCGACCCTACGGTGGAAGGCGGGGACGCTGACCGCCCGCCAGCGGGCCGCGGCCGTTTTGACTCGATGGGATCCCGACAGCCGGATGTGGAAGGTCGCCGGACCGCAGTTGACGGTCGACGGCGACGTCCTGACTGCCACCGTCAGCGAGTTCTCCTTCTGGGACTGGGCCGCCAGCGCCAGCCAGTGGACCGGGCAGATCGCCGGGAAGCGGGTCGACGCCCCACACTGCAACGGCAAACCGCTGCCGGGCTGGGTCCGTGGCGTGGTCGACCCGGACGAGGACCTGTCCGCCGCCGCGCTCCGCGTGTGCTTCGAACCGGACCGCGACGACATCGTCACCGCCCGCGTGGCGAACAACCGCTCGTTCACTCAGCGGCTCACGCTCACCCCGAAGGACGCCGCGTGGGCGTGGACCTGGGCAGGACGCGAGGAGTTCGGCCCCAAAGCCGTCATCTACCGCACCGCTCATGACGTCTTCGACACCGACACCAGTTATCTGCTGCCGCCCACGCACGAGGTCGCCGTCGGCATCGGGCGACCGGCCGGCGCGGGCAGCCAGCTGCAGACCGCCACCGGCGTCGTCGACTTCCGGACGGTGCTCACCGACGCGGTCGCGTACGTGTTCGACCAGATCCCCGTCGGCGGCAGCGACAATCCACTGATCAACGCCCTGCTGCAGGCGCTGTTCGAATGCGGCGGCAAGCAGGCGCTCGACCGGCCGGAACGGAAGGTGGACGCGATCGTGCGGGCCGTCGTGCATGCCGTCACCGACTGCGCCGCCGAGATCGTGCGGCCCGACAGCGAGTTCGGGGCACGCCTGGAATCGCTGGAACAGCAGATCATCCGCGGCAACCCCGGCGCCACCGCGCAGACGATCGCGCGCGGCGACCGGATGATCCACCAGCTCGCTCAGGCCTGCAAGATCCTCGCGTACGCCGATCTGCTGTTCTATCTGTCCGATCAGCTCGCCGAGACCCTCGTCGGGCCGCTCATGTTCAGCGTACGCGGCGACGGGAAGCCGCAGAAGCTCGGCGAATGGAAGCCCTCCTGCACCGACCGGGACACCGACTCCAACCGCCTCTACCGAAACCTCGCCCTGCAGGACACCTTCGCCGACAAGAACAAAGAGCTCTGGCAGTTCTCCCAATGGCGTTCATCCGCCCGCACGGCCATCCAGCCGATGAAGACCTGCCCGGCCGAGTACCTGCTGAAGTTCGCCGACTACCTGCCCGGCGACTGGGGCGACCCGAAGGCCGCCCGCGTCGTGGCCGACGAGATCCGCCGGCTCGCCGGGTACGCCGCCGTCCCCTCCGGTGATCAACTGCGCCGACTTGGGGCATGCTCGGCCGCCTGCACGGTGACCGGTCAAGTCTGGTTCGACCATCCGGCGTGGGGGCACAGTCTGCTGTTCACCACGCTGCCGAAAGAGGTCGGCGTCGGCGAGGCGTACATCACCGTGATCGACGGAGCCGGCAAGGTCCGCTGGCAACACCGGGCCGGCTACTGGTATCGGCTGGCCCCCAACAGCCCGGCCCGCGACAACACCGGCCACATCTTCCTCAACTACGACCCCGGCCGGCTCAACGGCGTCATCATCCTCAACCCGAGCCCGGCCGGATTCGACACCTACCAGACCCTGCCGGCACCGGGCGACTACGCGCAGCGGTTCTACAGCGCGAGCGTGGTCGACACCAATCACGACGGGCGGTTCGAGATCGACTCGGCGCTCAACGACTGCGAACCGGACTGCGCCGGCGGGACCATTCACCACACGAGCTATCAGTGGAACGGAAGCGACTACATCGGACACTGAGCCGCTCGGCCCCGCCGCAGGCGGTCACTCGGGGCGGCGCCGAGCCCGGTCAGGCGCCGTCCGGGTCGAGGTCGGCACCTCGTCGCTCGCATCGCGGTCGGTCACATCGTGCATTACTCCGGTCACCGCCAGCACCCGTTCGACGATGTCATGAGCGTTGGCGACGGTCAGGGTCGTTCCGTGGCGGGCGGCGGCCGACCGGCATCTCATCAGGGCGTGGACCGCTTGGGCGTCGATGAAGGTGACGTCATCCAGGTCGACCACGACATGGTTCACCTCGGGGTGCCGGATGGCGTCGGTGATGCCGGTGGCGAACTGCGCGCAGGTGCTGATGTCCACCTCGCCGGCCATCGCGACGTGGCGCACATGTGAGCCGCGGTCATACGGATGAACGGTCAACTGGGTCATGTGTGCCCAACATCGATGTGGATGGATCTCGAGGATTCCAGCTTCGGAATTGATCTTCGTGTATTGAGCCTACCCGCAGATCCTGCGTGGCAAACCGCGTTTGGGCAAATTGTCATGTGGTGCGGTCCATCGGACCCCACTGGTCGGCGGGCTGGGCGCCCACCACCCGTAGCGCCTGCCGTAGGACCTCGTCGGCGATCCACGCGACGGGACGCTCGCAGTTCACCAGCGGCTCATTGTCGGGGCCACGCCCGACCACGGTGCCCTCCAGCACCCACGCGCGAATGCCGGGGCCGCGCTGCCTGCGCAGATGCGAATAGTCGTAAAGTCTCCGAGCTACCCACAGCACGCGCGACCGGTCGACCCACCAGGGCTCGACCGCGAGCGGATTGGCCGACAGACCAGGCAGCGGCACCCCCGTCAGCTCGTCACGACTGGCGTCGCCCAGGTCGCCCAGATCATGCTCCGGCCCCCGCGACCAGCGTACGAACAGCGACGCCTGGGTGTGCTCCACGAGCGCGGCCAACTGGTCGAGGTCGTGAACAGTCGGCATCCTCTCCACCTGCCCCGGGTTCCCAGCAAATCGCCCGTGCACACCGCGTAGGCCGGCGTCGTCGCCGGAAGGCCGGGCAAGGCTTGGGGGTTTGGGCACGCATCGCGCGGGCATCACTGTCGCAGCCCGCGTGCGCGGGATGGACGAATCGAGGCAAGGGGCCCACTGTGGATGGGATCGTACTGCTGAAAGAGGATCACAAGGCGGTCAAGCGGCTGTTTCGGGAGTACGAGCGGATCCATGAGGCCGCTTCGCCGGCGCAGAAGCGGGCGCTGGTGGACAAGATCATCCATGAGCTGACGACCCATGCGTTCATCGAGGAGACGATCTTCTATCCGGCGGCGCGCGCCGAGGTTCCCGGCAACGACGAGCACGTCCTGGAGTCGGTCGAGGAACACCACGTCGTCGCGTGGCTGCTGTCGGAGCTGGCGAAGCTCCATCCGGCCGACGAGACGTTCGACGCGAAGGTCACGGTGCTGATCGAGAACGTGGAGCATCACGTCGAGGAAGAGGAGCAGGAATGGTTCCCCGAGGTGCGCAAGACGCTCGGGCGTAATCGGCTCAACGAGCTGGGTGAGCAGATGTCGGCGGCGAAGGCGAAGGCGCCGGCCGATCCGCTAGCGCTGATGTCGGCCAAGGCCTGACCGGCGTGATCAGGACGCCGCTGGCCGGGCGGGCCGGTATCCGCCGCAGGTTGATCGTCAGATCCTGCGGTGGCATCTGGTAGGTGGACCGGGCGAGGATGGTCGCGGTCTGCTCGATGATCGCCCGGGTCACTGGTTCGCCCGGACAGCGGTGCCCGGTTTCGCGGTCGCCCGCGCCTTGTGGGATCAGATCGAACAGTCCCGGTGGCCGCTGCCGGTAGCGGTCGGGATCGAAGACATCGGGGTTCGGGAACACGCGCGGGTCGTGGTCGATCCCGTACACGTCGAGCAGGACCGTGGCGTCGGCCGGGAAGTCCAGGTCGCGCCAGCGGAAGCCGGTGCGTACTCGGGCGGCGAGGAACGGGGTGAACGGGTACATGCGGCGTACCTCGTCGGCGAAGTCGCCGGCCTCGCCGGGGTCACCGTCGGCGAGCCGGCGCCGCCACTGGGGCATGGTGTGCAAGGCATGGGCGGCGTACGCGATCATCCAGCTCACGGCGACCGTCGGGCGTACCACGTTGAGCAGCTCGACGGCAGCGGTGGCCCGATCCAACGTCGGGTCAGCGGCGATGATCGCGGTCGCCGAGCCGGACGGCGGCCGGAGGTTGCCTCGCCGGACGTCGTCGATCACGTGGCCGGCCCACAGTTCGGTACGCCGCCGGGCCAAGCGGGCCCGCACGTGGCGGGGGCCGAGGGTCGCGAAGCCGTCGACCATGGCGACCAGGTTGCGAGCCAGTTCGTCCACCCCTGCGGCGGGGATCGGCGCTCCGGCCCAGCCGCAGGCGGCAGCGGTCAGCACGCGGGCCGCCTCGTCGAAGAGCACCAACTGACGCCGATGCCGTAACGCGGCATGCCAGGCGGCCCCGGTCAGCTCGAGCAGGCGGGCGACCGACTCCGGAGTGTTGACCGACAGGAACATGCCCTTGCGTGCCTGATGCGGCCGGCCGTCGAGACCGTGGATGCCGTTCTCGCCGAACAGCGTCTTCTTGACCGGCCCGGGAAGGACTCCCTGCCGGTCGAATCGGGCCGGGTTGTAGAAGACCTCCGCGGCGTCCGGGCCGCCGATCGCGTAGAAGCCGGGAATCGGCAGGCGGACGGCGTCGGATCCGGCCCGTTCGCGCAGCCGGGTCAGGGTGAGATAGGACAGCCCCAGGCTCATGGTCATCCCATCGCGAGCACTTGGGGGCTGGCGTCCTTGATCCGGGTGCGCAGCCATTGCCAGCGGTGTTGAGCCTCGGCCTGAATCGGGCGGAGGACGTCGACGAGTTCGGTGTCGCGTATGGCCAGCGCTCCTTGGAGCAGGATCACCCAGGTGATCTCGACTTCGTGGGCGATCGGGTACAGCCGGCGCAGATCACTCAGCAGGTCCGCGTCGGCTGAGTCGCCGACGGTCACGGGCACCTCCCGAGGCGTGGCACCGTAGCGTTGCGCGTACGGTGCCAGCTCGCCTAGATGCAGGTCGCAGCGCTTCGACAGGGTGCGGCCCATCGCGTACACGTCGGGGTCGGCGACGTGCCGCGTCGAGAGAGCCAGCAACTGCCGGGCCAGGCCCGTCTCGGCCGCGTACACGTCTTCGATGGTCTGGGCCAGTTTCATGCGGTCACCTCCACCGGTGCTGAGGCGGTCGTCGACGGCGCCGGCGCCGGGACGCCGCCGGAATCCGCGAGCTTCTCCAGGCGTACCGCCGCCGTCTTGAACAGGGGCTGCTTCGAGACCGGATCCCAGGTGGGCTGGGTGACCGCGTTGGCCGCGTGGCCGGAGCCGGCCCGCGAGCCGTAGTGGAACGGAGCGAAGACCACCCCCTCGCGCACGCCGCTGACGCGCGCCCGCGCCTGCATGCGGCCGCGTCGCGACTCGACCGCGACGAGATCGCCTTCGGCCACCCCGAGCCGCGCGGCGTCCGCGGGCGAGATCTCCACCCAGGCCTCGGGCGCCGCGTGCTGGAGTTCCGGCGCGCGTGCGGTCTTCGTCCGGGTGTGGAAGTGGTACGCAGTGCGGCCGGTCGTGAACAGCAGCGGATAGTCGTCGTCCACCGGCTCGGCCGGCTCGACGTAGTCGGCGGCTTTGAAGATCGCCCGCCCTTCGGTGTGCAGCGCGGCGTAGTCCTTGCGTTCCTGGGTGGCGCCGGTGAGCAGATCGTGCCCGTAGTCCTCGCAGACGTCGACGCCGGACCAGAACGTGTGATCGGTGTAGAGCCGTTCGGTGCCGTCGGGGTGGTCGGCGTCGCACGGCCATTGGACGCCGCTGCCGCCGCGCAGCTTGTCGTAGCTGAGCCCGGTGTAGTCGCACAGCCTTCCGCGGGTCGCCTCGGCGAACGCGCCGAACACCTCCTGCGGCGTACGCCAGGGCAGCAGTGGGCTGCCGTCGGTCCGGGTCAGGCCCAGGCGTTCGGCGTAGTCGAGGAAGATCGCCAGGTCGGACCGGGCCCGACCGGGCGGTTCGACCGCCTGCTCCGACAGGTGCACGGTGCGGTCGTAGTTGGTGAACGTGCCGGTCTTCTCGCCCCACAGCGCCGCTGGGAGCACGACGTCGGCCAGCTCGGTGGTCTCGGTCGGGAAGGCGTCGGTGACGACAAGGAAAAGCTCCGGCCGTCGCAGGATGTCGCCGATGCGGGCCAGATCAGGCAGCGACACCATGGGGTTGGTGCCGGTCACCCACAGGAACCGCAGTGAGCCCTGTTCGGCGTACCGGAGGATCTGCATGATGTGCGCCGGCGGTCCCCAGCTGGGGATCTGCTGCTCGGGTACGCCCCAAAGCCGGGCGAGTTCGGCGATGTGCGCGGGGTTCTGCCAGTTGCGCGTCGCGGTCAGGTCGCCGTTGGCTCCGGTCTCGCGCGTGTTCTCGGCGGTCGGCTGGCCGTTCATCTGGAACACCGTGCAGCCTGGCTTGCCGATCATCCCGCGCAGCAGCGTGATGTTGTTGACCTGGCACGCGGCCGCGGTCGCCTGATGCGACTGATACACGCCCTGCAGACAGGTGCTCACCAGGCGCTCGGCTGAGCCGATCACTTCGGCTGCCCGCCGGATGTCGGCCGCGTCGACACCGCAGATCTGCGCGGCCCGCTCCGGTGGGTACGCCGCGACCATCTTGGACAGCCGGCCGACCTCGACGGTGTGACTGTCGACGAACTCGTGGTCGATCCAGTCGTGCTCGATCAGCTCGTGCTGGATCGCGTTGAGCAGGGCGACGTTGGTGCCGCTGCGGATCGCCAGGTGCACATCGGCCAGTTCGGCGACCTTCGTCCGACGTGGATCGACGACCACCAGCTTCGGCCGATCCGGGCCGTGCAGCCGGTCCAACATCCGCATCCACAGGACGGTCTGGGTCTCGGCCAGGTTGTGGCCGACCGCGAACAGGGTGTCGCAGGCGTCGATGTCGGTGAGCGAGCCCGGGTCGCCGTCGCAGCCGAAGGACTCTTTCAAGGCGGCTCCGGCGGTCGCCGTGCACAGGCGAGTGTTGCCGTCCAGGTGCGGCGTGCCGATGCCGCCGCGGGCCAGCACCGCCAGCGCGTAGTAGTCCTCCAGGAACAGCTGACCGCTGGTGTAGAAACCCATGGCCAGCGGCCCGGACTCGGCCAGGATCTGCCGGGACCGGTCGGCGATCACGGTCATCGCCTCGTCCCAGCTCGCGTCGACCAGCTGCCCGTCGCGGCGGATCTGGGGCGTCGTCAGCCGATCCGCCGCGGCGTTCGCCTGCCAGCCGAACAACCCCTTCGGGCCGAGCCGGCCATGGTTGACCCGATCGACGGCCCGCCCCCGCACTCCGACGATCTTCCCGTCGCGTACGCCGATGTCCATCCCGCAGCCGTTGGAACACAGCACACATGCCGACTGAACCCAGCGGACCTCGTCCGGGCGGACCCCGTCGAGGAGGTGGATGTCGACGCGGTCCGGCCACTCGCCGCCCTGTGCGTACGGTGTTCTCTCGCCCCAGATGTCCGAAATGCGATCTGTCACGCGGCGTTGATACCCGTTCTGAGCGGGGCTAGGCAGGCGCGGCGCGAGTCGCTCGGTTGTTCGCATCCAGGTAGGCGAAGCCTTTCCCATGTCCTCGCCGAGTCCGGCCCGCCCGGCCTGGATGCGAACGCCTCAGTTGCCCATCAGGGGTGTGTGCTCAGTGGGCCGTCACGTGAAGATGCTGACGCCGCCCGGTCCGACCAGCAGGCCCACGACAATGAGGACGATGCCCCACAGGAACTGGCGGCGTACCAACGCCACCACGCCGGACACCACCAGGATGACCGCCAGGAGCCACAGAATGAATTCCATAATCTCGATCCCTCCCTCTGATCGAGGTATTCCCCGCACGGCTGGGGGCAAACCTGAGCCGATCTTGAGCGGGTGGCGGTCATGATCACGGTTTGCGGCGGTGGATCATGGGGTAACGGTGATCTCATGACTGACCGCAGGCAACGACCGGATCGGGACGACCAGGAATTGGAGCAGGCGGCGACCCTCGTCGCCGGGCCGCACGACGATCCGCAACTCCAGCACCAGCAGGAGCAGACCGAACGTGATCTGGCCCGTGAGCGCGAAGACCAGGAGCCGGACTCCGATCCGCGGGAGGATCAGGACCCGCCGCAGCCGTTCTCCGGCTCCGAGCATTGACCATCCGCCAGGGTGAAGCGATCACGCGGCGGGCATGGCCGATGGTCCGGCTGGGTACACCGTCTTGATGAAGCCGGGCGACGATCGGGCTCACCGCAATTACGAGGAGTTGCTCCAGGAACTGCGCGTCGCGCAGACCGGTGTCCAGATCCTGTTCGCGTTCCTGCTGACGATCCCGTTCACGGGCATCTTTCAGAAGGCGCCGACGTTCGACCACGTCGTCTACGTGATCACCCTCATCGCGGCAGCGCTCGCGACCGCCTTGATCATCGCCCCGGCGTCGTACCACCGGATGTCGTCCCAGCGTGAAGTGCACTCCGACGTCCTGGCGATCGGCACACGCCTGGCGCGCGCCGGTCTCACCGCGTTGCTCGTCGCCATCCTGGGCTCGATGCTGCTGGTGGTCGACGTGGCGGTCGGGCGTGGGTGGGCGATCGCGGTGACCATCGGCGCCGCGATCATCTATGTCGCCCTCTGGTACGGGCTGCCCGCCCTCAAGCGCCGCCGCTGAAGGCGCGGCGGCGGGTGTTCACAAGATGGGTTTGCCGCCGGTGACCGGGATGAGGGCACCCGACATGTAGCTCGCCTCGTCGGAGGCCAGCAGCACGTACGCCGGGGCCACCTCGGCAGGCTGACCGGGCCGGCCCAGCGGAGAGTTCTCGCCGAACTGCTCGACCTGCTCCGCTGGCATCGTGGACGGGATCAGCGGCGTCCAGATCGGCCCGGGAGCCACCGCGTTGACCCGGATTCCGCGATCACCCAGCAGTTGCGCCAGCCCGGCGGTGAAGTTCGCGATCGCGCCCTTCGTCGTCGCGTACGGCAGCAGCGTCGGCCGGGGCATGTCGGAGTTGATGGAACTCGTGTTGATGATCGACCCGCCGGCGCCCATGTGCGGCATGGCTGCCTTCACCAACCGGAACATCGCGGTGATGTTGATGTCGAACGTCCGCGTCCATTCCTCGTCGGTGATCTCCTCGATCGTCTCGTGCGTCATCTGGAACGCCGCGTTGTTCACCAGCACGTCGATGTCTCCGAAGGCGTCGACGGCGGTGGCGACGACCTTCTCGCACTGCCCGCGATCGGCCAGGTCCCCGGCGACCAGGACCGCACGCCGCCCCGCCTCCTCGACCAGTCTCGCCGTGTCTCGGGCATCCTCGTCCTCACTCAAGTACGCGATCAACACGTCGGCACCCTCCCGGGCGAAGGCGATCGCTACCGCCCGGCCGATGCCGCTGTCACCGCCGGTGATGATCGCCTTCTTCCCCGCGAGGCGGCCCGAGCCACGATACGAGTCCTCGCCGTGATCGGGCTTGGTACGCATCGCGGTCAGCAGACCTGGAGGCTGTTGTTGTGGCTCGGACATGGCACACCCCTCCGTTCCGGGCGCAGCTTCGCTGCGTCTGAGGAGGCGGATACCCGGCAAGCCGCCCGGTACGCGCGGAGTAGCCCGGCCAGATCGGGGTACCGGCCGAGACATGACCGTCATGCCCGGCCGGGCCGAGTCGTATTGGATGGACTCCACCGCGGCGACCGGCTATCCGGCGCTCAGCGAGGACGTCCAGGTCGACGTCGCCGTGATCGGTGCGGGCATCGTCGGCGTCTGCACGGCATGGGAACTGGCCAGGACCGGGCGCTCGGTAGCCCTGCTGGAGGCCGACCGCATCGTCGCCAACACCACCGGCTACACCACGGGGAAACTGACCTCGCTGCATACGCTCATCTATGACCGGCTCAGCGGCGACCTGGGGGCCGACGCGGCTCGGCACTACGCGACATCTCAGCAGGACGCGCTCGGCCGCGTCCACGAGATCGTCGCCGAGCTGGGGATCGACTGCGACCTGGAGATCCGTCCGGCGTACACGTATGTGACCGAGGACGACGGCGTCGAGGCGGTGCGGGCCGAGGCCGAGGCTGCGGCCGACGCGGGACTTCCGGCGCAGTTCGTCACGACCACGACGCTGCCGTTCCCGATCGCCGGCGCGGTCCGGGTGGACGGGCAGGCCCAGTTCCATCCACGCAAATACCTGCTCGGGCTCGCCGCCGACCTCGTCGCCCGCGGCGGGATGATCTTTGAGCGTACCCGTGTGGTCGGCCTGGCGGAGGATCGTGACTGCCGGGTGACCACGGAGGCGGGCCACGCAGTGTCCGCGCGAGACGTGGTCGTGGCGACCCACTATCCGGTGTTCGACCGAGGCCAGTTGATGACCCGCCTGGTTCCGCACCGGGAGCTGGTCGTGGCCGGGACCATCGCGGACAGCGACGATCCCGCGGGCATGTTCATCACCCGCGAGGACGACACCCGCTCGGTACGCACCGCGCCGCTGGGCGACGGGCGGCGGCTGGTGATCGTCACCGGCGAGAAGTTCGCACTCGGCAGCTCCGGAGTGACCGAGCGGCTGTGGCGGCTGGTCGGCTGGACCCGCCGGATGTTCGACGTCGAGGCGATCACGTACCACTGGGCCGCGCAGGACAACGTGAGCACCGACGGCCTGCCGTTTGTGGGGCCGCTGCGGCTCGGCGCCGAGCACACCTGGGTCGCCGGCGGCTTCGGCGGCTGGGGGATGAGCAACGGAGTCATGGCGTCACGGCTGCTCACGTCGCTCATCACCGGTGCGGCGCGGCCTCCCTGGGCCGGCCTCTACACACCCAAGCGCCTGAACCTGCTCGCGGAGGCGCCCTCGTTCGTCAAGAACACGGCGTTCATCGCGAAGGAGTTCGTCGCGGGCCGGCTCCGTTCGTCCCACGTGGACAAACTGGCGGACGTGGCCCCCGGTCAGGGTGCCGTGCTGCGAGTTCACGGCCAGCGCTGCGCCGTCTATCGCGACGACGACGGCGCGATGCACGCAGTCTCGGCCACCTGCACGCACCTGGGCTGCACGGTCGGCTTCAACGACGTGGAGCGCACCTGGGACTGTCCCTGCCACGGGTCGCGCTTCGATGTGGACGGTGCTGTCCTGCACGGTCCGGCGAACCAGCCGCTGGAACCCCGCGACCTGGCCTGACCGTCGACGCCGGGTGTTTGGCCGGTCAGCCCGCGGGGTAGGCGCGAGCCACATCGATCTAGACCCCGGGCGGGGAATCAATGGGCCAGCAGGCTGACATCCCTTTCGACACACGCCGTAGGCGTGATGAAGCGACCGTTCTGTTCACGATCAGCGCCACGTCCGGTGCGGTGGCCTGCCTGAGCTGGGCGCTGTTCGCCGGGCCGCACATCGCCGGGAGAGCGGCGGCGCTCGCGGTCGTCTTGTTCCTGTTCGGCGCGGCAGCGTTCGGCTGCATGACTTCCCGTGAACGTCCGGCTGTACGCCGGCAAGATCTGGACCGGATCGAAGATCAGCTGAGAGCGGTCGAGCAGGCTGTGCGGGAGTTGCCCGATGATCGGCTTCAGGGCAGTCGATCACCAGAGCCGTCGGTGCCGGACGATCTCAACGCCTTTCTTCAAGGCTGGCACTCGGCTCGTCCTGACGACGACCGCTGACGCACGCTTTGCATGCCATGCCTGGGTTCGGCAGGGATGCGCTGTGCCGAGGGTCGGCCGGCACGCGGGCGTCGGTGGACATCGGTGGCGTGACCTCCTGATGGGGATATCCCGCTGACTTGGCCCCAGGGCCAGACCAACCAGCACATCCCCGCGAGTTCGCAGGGCCAGACCCGTTTGCTGGACAGGTGCTCGGGTACGCGTCGCCAAATCTGGCGGCTGGGCTCGCTAACCAGACTCTCACCTGCGAAAACTCAGCTCCTCTTGGTGCGTCCAGCCGTACTTCTGATGGGAGGACATCGATGAAACCGTCAGTGGCAATTCCGCTCGCCGTCGGCGTCGGCTACGTGCTCGGACGAACTCACAAGCTGAAGCTCGCCATCCTGCTGGGAGCCGCGGCGGCTGCGGGCAAGTACGCAGGCCCGGCCAACGAGATGATGCAGCGCGGGGCGCGTTCGTTGACATCGTCGACTGACTTGAAGCAGTTGACCGAACCTGGGCAACGGCTCATGGAGGCGGCCAAGGGTGCCGCCCTGACTGCGCTCACCGGGCGCCTGAACCAGCTCAGCGGTCGTCTCACCGAGGGCATGCCGAGCCTTGGTGGCGCCGGTGAGGAGTCCGACGAGCAGGAGTCCGACGAGCGTGAGCCCGAGGATCGGCGCGAACGATCGCAGTCTGGCGAGACCCGTCGCGGACGATCCGCCGCGCGCCGGCGTGAAGAGCCGGAGCCGGAGGAGGACACCGACGAATACGACGAGGACGAGGACCAGGAAGAGCCGGAGGAAGAGCCTCGCGAGCAGTCCCGCACTCGGCAACCGGTACGCCGAGGCCGGCCCGAACCGGCCGGACGGCGAGGAAGGTAGTCCGCGATGACCGGCGACAGTCAAGGAGGCGTCCTCGGCAAAGCCGTCGAGAGCCTCGTCAGCGCCATGGGCAAGAAGGCCGTCTCGTCGATCGGCGACCGGATGGGTTCGGTGACCGAGCGCCTGGGCGATTACGCGAAGAACGCGGCCGGTGGTGTCACGGAGTCCGTGCTGGAGAACAGCGGGCCGGCGGGCAAGGCCCTGGGCGCCGTCGGCAAGGTCAAGGAGAAGCTCGGCGGTGGCGGTGGTGGCGGCAAGGGTAAGGGCAAGATCACCAACATCGTGGAGAGCATCGACGTCGCGGTGCCCATCAGCGTCGCGTACAACCAGTGGACGCAGTTCACCGACTTCCCCAGCTTCATGAAGAAGGTGGAATCGGTCGAACAGGGCGATGAGCCGCAGAAGCTCTCCTGGAAGGCGCAGATCCTCTGGTCGCATCGCAGTTGGGAGTCCGACATCGTCGAGCAGGTTCCCGACGAGCGGATCGTGTGGCATTCGCAAGGGGAGAAGGGCTACCCCGACGGGGCGGTCACCTTCCACGCACTCGGGCCGAACCTGACCCGGATCATCGTGGTCCTGGAGTACCACCCGCAAGGATTCTTCGAGTACACCGGGAATCTGTGGCGGGCACAGGGCAGGCGGGTACGCCTGGAGCTCAAACACTTCGCCCGGCACGTCATGACCGACACGATTCTGCATCCGCAGGACGTCACCGGCTGGCGTGGCGAGATCCACGACGGTGAGATGACCGCTGAACCCGGCCAGG
The DNA here is from genome assembly GCF_040682475.1 of Hamadaea sp. NPDC051192. Taxonomy (NCBI): domain Bacteria; kingdom Bacillati; phylum Actinomycetota; class Actinomycetes; order Micromonosporales; family Micromonosporaceae; genus Hamadaea; species Hamadaea sp. NPDC051192. Next base: position 33,068 of record NZ_JBFBAZ010000039.1, on the reverse strand, counting down.
CCGAGGCCGACCAGGAGGCCGAGGCCGACGCAGGCGCGGAGCCTGACGAAGACACCGAGCCTGATGAAGACTCCGAGGCCGACGAAGACACCGAGTCCGACGAAGAAGCCGAGCCCGACGAAGACACCGAGCCGGAAGGCCGCAAGCGCCGGGAGGCGCAGGACACCCGGTCGCGCCGGCGGCCGCCCGCCGGCCGGCGTACCGATGAGCGGCCCAGCACCCGCGAACGGTCCCGCGACGATCGTGGCGGGCGAACTCGAACGGAGGCGTGATCATGACGATCGCCACCGGTGACGGCGGCGGCGGCTCGAGCTCCGGCTCGTCGCTAGCCGACGTCGTCGACACGATTCTCGACAAGGGCCTGGTGATCGACGCATACATCAGCGCGTCGGTCGTCGGCATCGAACTGCTGACCGTCAATGCCCGGGTGGTCATCGCCAGCGTCGACACCTATCTGCGCTTCGCCGAGCGAGCCGACCGGCTTCATCTGGAATCCGGCGGAACCGGCGTGCCGGAGATGGTCCAGTCGGCGACGTCCAGTCACGCGAAGGGCCGCGCGGCCAACAGCGCGATAGGCGCGGCCAGCTCGGCGCTCGACCATCTGGCCGAGTCGCTCGGCTCGCGCCAAGGAGGCTAGGAGACAGGCATGTCGCACTCTGATCGGGACACCGGCGTCGAACGCGTCTGCTACGTGTACGGCGTGGTGCCGGCCGACGTCGAACTCGACGAGGACGTGCAGGGCGTGGCGGAACCACCGGCACGCGTACAGGTGATCCGTCGCGGCCGTGTCGCCGGCCTGGTCAGCGAGATCGGCGTGGACCGGCCGCTGGGCCGGCCCGACGACCTCGTCGCGCACAAGCAGGTTCTGGACATGGTGGCAGCGGTCGCTCCGGTCCTGCCGATGCGCTTCGGCGCGGTGGCGCCCAGCGCGGAGGTCGTCGCCGACGAGTTCCTCGACGCTCATCAGGACGAACTGGCCGCCGACCTCGACGACATCGAGGGGTACGCCGAGTACGTCCTGCACGGCCGCTACGACCCCGACGCACTCCTGGCGGCAGTGCTGCAGGAGAACCCTGCGGCCGCCCGGCTGCGAGACGCGATCCACGGCGTGCCGGAGGACCAGAGCCGGGACGCGCGCATACAGCTGGGGGAGTTCATCGAGCAGGCCGTCGAGGCCAAACGTCAAGCGGACACCGAGACGATCAAGCGGGAACTGGAGCCCTACGCCCGCGAGGTGATCGTTCGCGACCCGACCCATGAGGACGACGCGATCTACCTCGCCGTCCTGGCCGAGACCGGGCGCTCCGACGAACTCGAACAGTTCGCGGAGGACCTCGCGGACCGCTGGGACGGCTGGATCACGCCCCGGCTGCTGGGCCCGATGGCTGCGTACGACTTCGTCGCCGCACCGGAGGCCTGACATGGACCTGTTCGCGGCCCTGGCCACGCTGCCGCTGGCACCCCTGCGGGGGCTGCTCGCGGTGGCCAAGGCCATCCAAAGCGAGGCGGACCGGCAGCTCTACGACCCGGGGGCCGCCCGGGGGCAACTCGAGCAGGTGGAGTCCGCCGAGCGATCCGGCGACCTGTCGGCGGAGGACCGCGAACGGGCCGAACGGGAGATCGTCGGGCGGCTGGTCGCCACGCCGCCCGGTAAAGCAGAAACCGAGAACGGTGAGGAGGGCCAAGGATGAGAACCGACCACGACACCGGCGCCACCACCGGACGCCGCAAGCAGCCGGACCAGGAAATGACCACGGGACAGGCCGCCCAGGCGGGCCTGAAGCATGTCGCGGACCTGACCGGGAACGAAACCGTGGGGATCGTCTCGGTGGAACCGTCCGACCAGGGTTGGGTGATCGGCGTGGAGACCGTCGAAGAGCGGCGTGTCCCGTCCTCGACCGACGTTCTGGCGTTGTACACGGCCGATATCGATCTCGACGGCGGGCTGCTGTCCTACCGGCGCGTCCGCCGCTACTCGCGAGGCCACGGCGACGACGGGACCACCTCATGACCGGACCGACCGCCGCAACGCCACAAACCACGGGCACCAACACGATGGGGCAGTCGGCCAACCTCGGCGACATTCTGGAGCGGGTCCTGGACAAGGGGATCGTGATCGTCGGCGACATCAAGGTCAACCTGCTCGACATCGAGTTGCTCACCATCAAGCTCCGGCTCCTCGTCGCGTCGGTCGAAACCGCCCGCCAGCTGGGCATCGATTGGTGGCAGCACGATCCATGGCTCACCTCCGACGCTCGGCCGGCCGCCGAAGGCACGACGCGTACGCCGCTCGCGGGCGCCCGCCGGGAGGCGATCGCGGACAGCGACCATGTCGCGAATGAACGGTTCCCGCAGGAGCCGATCACCCAAGAGCGGTACCCGGAGGAGCCGGACGATGCCTAGCCCATCAGGACTCTGGCTGTACGCAGTCACCCAGCCTTCCGACGAGCTGAGCGGGCTCCTCATGCCCAGCGGAATCAGGGGCATGCCGGTGACCCTCCGAGACGCCGGCGATCTCGTCGCGGTCACGACCGTACTGGACCTGGACGAGTCGCCGGCGGCGGAGCTGGAGACCGCACTGAACGACCTGCCGACCCTCGAGCCCATCGCGCTCGCCCACCACGCGGTCATCGCCACCGTCGCGCGAACCGGGGCCACGCTGCCGGCGCGGCTGGCCACGATCTTCTCCGACGACGAAAGCCTCGACAGCCTGCTGGCTGACCGGCGACCGCGGCTGCACGCCGCACTCGACCAGGTCGCCGGGCGCACCGAACTCGGGGTCAAGATCTTTCCGGGAGCCACGCCGACCGACGCCACCGACCCGGCCGGCGACGATTCCGCGACCGGAGCGGGCGCGCGATATCTACAGCGGCGACGTGCAGAGCTGGACGCCGGCCGCAGAGCCGCCGCCCGCACCGCCGCGACCGCCCAGACGATCTATCGCGTGCTGGCCCGGCACAGCCAGCAGGCCCAGCAGAATCCAGTCGGCCGGGTGCCACGAGCGGAGGTACCGCTGCTCAACGGAGCCTTCCTCATCGACGACCGCGACATCGGCGTCTTCCTGGGCGCGGTCGACGGCCTGCGCGCGGCCAATCCAGAGGTACGCGTCGACATCACCGGGCCCTGGCCGGCGTACTCGTTCGCCGAAATGAGCCTGGATGAAGCTCAAGTGAGAGGGGAGGCGGATCATGCAGCCCTATGACTCCGCCGGACAATCGATCGTGACTCCGACCGGGCAGACGTCGCTGGTCGACATCCTGGACCGCGTCCTGGCCACCGGTGTCGTCGTCACCGGAGACGTGACGATCTCCATCGCCGAAGTCGACCTGATCCACCTGTCGCTGAACGCGCTGCTCGCGTCGGCGGTCGGCGGCGGGGACCACCGATGACCGCCACCGATCAGCCGCTCAGCGGCCGCATCGAACTCGATCGCGACTCCGCCGAGCGAGGCTTCGCCGCACTCGTCCTCACGATCGTCGAACTGATCCGGCAGCTCATGGAGCGCCAGGCACTGCGACGCGTCGACCAAGGCGACCTCACCGACGACCAGATCGAACGGATCGGGTCGACGCTGATGGCACTTGACGAGCAGATGACCACACTCTGCGATCACTTCGGACTGCGGCCGGAGGACTTGAACCTGGATCTCGGTCCGCTTGGCGCACTGCTGCCGCAGGACGGGACCCACTGACGCTGGGAGATCAGCGCGCCACCGGCCTGCGGCTGCCCATTTCGACAAGCGGCTATTCAGCGCCCCTTCTCCCACACGGGGACGGAGGGCAGCCCTCGCTCGGCCCGCGCCCTGTCGGTGAGTTCCTGAATCAGTGCGGTCTTATGGCCGGAGTAGCCGGGCAGCCCGGCGATCTGCCGTTTCAGCTGGGCGTACCGTTCTGCGTCGGCGGGATGCTCGCGGAGATAGTCACGCAGGATGCGCTGGTTGCGGGTAGGCCAGCTCGCCAGAGTCACGACATGCAGAATGTGCGTACGCCGCTCGTCGTGCTCACGGACATAGAGAAGGCGATCCTCCATACCGTTGAAGTGACGCCGATAACCGAGCCGCCCCAGCGGGGCATCCTCCACAGTGTCCAATGACGTCACAGCCGCCATCAGATCGATCACCGGCTTTGCGGCAAGACCCGGAACGGCAGTGGAGCCGATGTGCTCAAGCTCCAGAATCGCGTCCGGCAAAGCCGTCCGGAGTTCGGTCATGGCCGCCTCCGCCATGACTGGCCACGCCGGGTCGTAGTCAGCGATCACAGCCTCACGGTAGCGCGATCACCCCCTCCAGCTCCCATCCAACCTGGCCGAGAAAATCAGTCGGCAGCACACCGCCGGGCCGGTATCGTCCCTCACGAACAAAGCAACATCCACTCGTAGGGAGACCGACCGTGAACACCTGGTATGCGAAGCAGACCCGGCACCTGCCGGTGTTCGCCGCTGCGCTCGCCATGGTGGATCGCAAATCGGTCCTCTGCGGAAAGCCGGAGAGCGGTAGCCCCGACTCGCGGCGAAGGCGGCCATGACGATCTGACCCCAGAACGTCAAGGAGCCGCCCGACCCGCAAGGGGACCGGGCGGTTTTTCATTGCAGGACAACAGCATCAACTTCATAGGGGCGTAGCTCAACTTGGCAGAGCAGCGGTCTCCAAAGCCGCGCGTTGCAGGTTCAACTCCTGTCGCCCCTGCGCATCACCCCGGCTACGGCCGGCGGTCGTGAGCATTGAGAACTTCACAGCGGATGGCATATCCGATCGCCGGCTGAACGCCGGCCGGCGACCGGGCACTTCGGGAACGACCGGCTCGGCGACCGGGCCTGGTTTGGGACCAGGACGTGCGGGGTTCGACTCCCCGGTTCCCGACTTAATTCGATTCTCTACTTGCGGCTGTAGCACAACGGTCAGTGCATCGCCTTGCCATGGCGAAGACCGGGGTTCGACTCCCCGCAGCCGCTCCACATCCACCGGCCAGACAGACTGAAGGAGGTGACCCGGTGAACGCTGTACTCGTCGTCAACGCCGACCTGGGGCCGCTGCACCGGGTCAGCCTGAAACACGCGATCCGAATGCTGCTCCGGCAGGTCGCGGAGATCCACGAGGCCGAGCCGGACCGGCTCATCGGTGTCTACCCGATGCCGAAGGTCGTACGGCTGGTGCATTACGTGGTGACCCGCTGGCGCTTCAGCCACGGGCCCGCCTGGTCCCGGCCGGGAGTCCTCTCCCGTGACGAGGGCCGGTGCGGCTACTGCGGCGGCCACGCCACCACCATCGACCACATCCTTCCGCGGTCGCGTGGCGGCAAGAACACCTGGAAGAACACGGTCGCCGCGTGCGGCACGTGCAATCAGCGCAAGGGCGACAGGACGCCGGCTGAGGCGCGGATGCCGCTGCGGGTGGTTCCGCAGGCTCCGTCCTGGACTGTCCTGTACGCGCGCTGATCCGGCCGGCGGGCGGGCTTCGGCTCCCCGCCGGCCGTATTCCGAGATGGTCTAACCGGTAGCGACGGCGCTCTGGACCCGGAAGTCGGGGTTCGATTCCCGGTCTCGGCGCTTCGCCCGGGTAACCCAATCGCAGAAGGCAAGGTCGTGAGGCGGCCGGCCGTGTGCGTTCGAGTCGCACCGAGGGCAGGACACGGACAACGTGCATCGAGTCGAACCCAGATACGGATAGCCCGATACTGTCGTACCCATGATCTAGCGTCTCGGTATGGCGAATCGACGTAGTTATACCGACGAGCAACTGTCTGCGGCCTTGGCTGCGGCCCGTACCTGGGCTGACGTCATGCAAAGCCTCGGCAAGTCGAGAACGCGTTCCGCCCACGACGTTCAAGCCGTCGCTCGTAGGCTTGGGTTGGACGCGTCCCATCTCGATCGAACACATCGGCCGTCGAGATCGCCATTTTCGAGCGCGCCAGCCGCAGTAAGCACCTCGGCCATCGGCAGCCGAACCGAAGGCATCGTGCTCGCCGCGCTGATGCGCGCGGGACGCGTGGTGCTAGTTCCATTCGGCAGCGGCCATCGGTACGACCTAGCCGTTGACGATGGAGGCCGGCTGCTTCGCATCCAGTGCAAGACAGCACGATACGAGCGAGGTTGCGTCATCTTCGCGTCGACCAGCAATCGACGCGACAACACGAAGCTGTCGTACCGGGGAGAGGCCGACGCGTTCGCCGTGTACTGCGAGGCACTCGACACCGTCTACATCGTGCCGATCGATGACGTGGCGGAGTCCCAGGGGCGCCTTAGGGTTGACAAAGCCCGGAATGGTCAGAACGGCGCGGTGCGATGGGCCGGGGCCTATGTACTTCGCAACGAGGTGACGCAGAGCAGTTGGAGTGCTCGTGACCCTGTCGAGGTCGAGATCGCGGGTTCGAGTCCCGGCGTCGTTATAGAAGGTTGCCAGAGAGGAACAGGGCGGATTTCTAAGCCGCTGCCCGGGTGACACCGGCGGGGGTTCGATCCCCTCACCTTCCGCGAAGCCGTCGTGGCCTGCGTGGTAAGGCACCTCGCTGATAACGAAGGGCCAGCTGGTTCGATTCCAGCTGGCGGTGCCGGTCCTCGATGCATGTGGGGACACCCCACCGCGCCCGACTTCAGACTGGCTCAGCCGGTGAAGGACTCGGGGCCGAAGCGGCCCCACGCCAGGAAGGCGGCCAGGGCGAGATAGACCAGGTCAGGCGCGATCGTCGCGCGCTCGCCACGGCGGAGCCGCATGATCGCCGCCCCGGTGAACAGCATCGCCACGCACGTCGCGGTGATGGGTACCAGGATCGGCGCGATGTCGAGTGCGGCCGGCAGGATCAGTCCCGCTGCGGCCAGGATCTCGAGGGTCCCGATGGCGCGGAGCGCGCCGGGGCTGAAGTCCAGGATCCATTGCGCGGCGGCGCCGCCCACGGCCGCGATCTTCTCCCTGGGAATGAGCATCTTGGACGTGCTGAACAGCAGGATGGCGGCCAGCAAGCCCGCGATGATCCATAGAGCCGTATTCATTGACATATCCCTTCGGGCAGTCTGCGGAGGACGAGGACCTTTCATCACTGCCTTGAGCGATGAAAATCCTCCTGGCGCCTCCGTTCGTTCGTCCTCGCAGACAAAGACGAGACGACCCGGCACCCCATGAACAGCAGTCGTCCAGGTCACATCGCGCGACGGCCGCTGCCCGAGGAATGCGGTTCGGTCAGGCCACGTCGGGTCCACCCGCTATGTGTCGGCACCGGATCGCGTACGCCATTGCGGCACGGGTGCCGTCTTCCCGATCAGGGGGATGCTGATCTGGGTTGTCTCGCCGTCCCGGGTCACCCCGATGGGGAGCAGGTCGCCGACGTTGAGGCGGACGATGTCGGGGTATCGGGGAAGGCCGATCAGCTCGCCGTCGCGGAGTCCGGCGCGTTCGGCGGCTCCGCCGGGGACCAGCTCTCGGACGCGACGCGTCACGAGTGTGGACGGGTCGAATCCGAGGTCGAGAACGGGCACGTGGACTGTCTCCGCTTCGAATCGTGGCCCGAAGCAGTTCTTTCCCGGTCGGCCTACGCCGGTGAAGACCATGCCGTCGAGGACTGGCATCTCGGCGTCAGGGAGGATTTCCTGAACCCGCGCGCACCATTGCTCGACGCCCACCCGTTCGCCGGCCCGGCGGCTTCGCACGACGTATCGGACGACGTCGTCGACAGACTGTTCGCCTGAGGTCGCGAGCCTGATGCGTGCGTCCAGGTCCGCGAGATAGAACATGCCGCGTGCGTACGGGAGGCGGTGGGCCAGGAAGTCGGAGAAGAACAGTTGGTGCGCCTGGCGGAGGTGTAGGTCGCGCCGCAGGTTGGCATAGGCTTCCCGGGCTTCGAGGTTGACTGCGCGCAGGAACGCTTCCTCGCCGAGCATTCCTTCTCGAAGTGGCAGGATGAGGGAGTAGTAGTCGGCGGCTCCTTCGGAGAACCAGGTCACTTCGTCGGCCGGTCCGTCCAGGTGGAGCCATTCGTGGACGAGTTCGTGGGCGATGGTTTCGTAGAGCGACGCCTCGTCGAGTGGGTTGGCCGGGTTCACGGCCATCACGAACGACGCCGGATGTGCAGAGGCGTTGGCGCCTTGGTGCGGGTGGGTACGCAGGAAGACCCGGTAGGGGTGTGCCGGTGCGTCGAACGCCTCGGACATGACCTGGTACGTCGCTCCGAGCTGCGCGCTGAAGGCTTCGACGTCGATGCCCGGAGGTGTCAGCCACCAGGTTGACAGCTCGCCGTCGCGGTGATGATGGTTCGCGAGGTCGCCGCACATGACGTAGGTGTCGCCGAGCAGTTCGAGCCCGGTACCCGCCAGTTCGCCGTCGTGTCCGTCGCCCTCACCCAGGCTGGTGACAGCCATCCAGCTGTCGGAGGTGGCAGGTCTGTTCCAGTGCACCGTGAAGGTGAGGTCATCCGGTCCGGGCGATGGTTCCGGCGGCAGGACCAGGAAGCACTTCAAGGCTCCGGAAAGCCCGACGCCTTCCCCGCGTAGTTCGAGCGGTGCGGTGGCGGGCAGGGGTTCTTCCGTGACCGGTTCCGCCAGATAGGACACTTCGATCGGTCCGGATGTGGAGCGTCCGACGCTCCAGCGGCGTTGAGGCCCGCCGTCGTCCTCCGACATGCTCACGATGAGCGGTACGGCTCCGAGCGCGTCTGTCGCGGTCACGGCCGCGTCGTCGAGCTGGAGTGTGGGTGCGCCGGCGATGGACAGGGGTAGTTGGCCGAGCGTCTCCTCGGCGTTCAAGGTGACACCGTCCAGCCGCCACGTCACCAGGACTCCGCGTGGCTCTACCGTCAAGGTCACCAAGAGATGCATCGAGTGACACTAACCCAGTTGGTGTCCATGGCCCTGTGCCCGAGCGGTCAGGGGCGCGCCTGCAAAGCGCGTATACGCCGGTTCGAATCCGGCCGGGGCCTCCCATTGCCATCCACTGTGGCGTCCCAGCGGCGCGGCCGCGATGCCGAATCGGCCGGCGGCCTATCCGCGCAGTGCGGCGATCAGCTCCGGCAGTGGTTCGATGACGAGGAACGTGCCTCCGGTCGGGTCGGCGATGTACGCCGCGGTGCCGATGCCGGCGTCCACCGGCCCGGCGAGCACCCGCCCGCCCAGCTCAGGCGTACGCGCCACGACTTCGGCGCAGTCGTCGACCTGGAGGATCGTGCGCCAGTGCGGCGGCGTGCCGGGAGGGTAGTGTCCGCCGTCCATCATGCTGATCCCGCCGACGACCCGTTTCGCCGAGATCCACTCGTAGTACTCGTGCTCCTCGGTGGCGGTTCCGACCTGTTGGGTCCAGCCGAACACCTTGCCGTAGAACGCGGCAGTCCCCAAGGTGTCGCGAGTGACGACCTCGCTCCAGGTCACCGCGCCGGGCTCGTCGATGACCTCGGCGCCGGCGAACGAGACGCCGAGGGTCGTTCCGTGTTGCCAGGCTCCGACGACGGCGCCGAGGGAGTCGGCGTACACGGCTGACCGGCCTCGGTCGCCCCACTCGGTGCTCGGCCCCAGCACGTCGCCGCCGGCTTCGAGCACCAGCTGCGAGGTGGTGTCGATGTCGTCGGTGGAGATGTGCGTCAGCCAGCCCGGCCGCTGGCCTCCGCCGTCGCGGATCTCGGCGAGACCGGCCACGGCCAAGCCGCGCAGGAGGAATACGGTGGCGCCGTTGCTCGTCGCCGTCGTCCAGCCGAAGAGGCCGGCGTAGAACTCCGTGGTGGCGGCGACATTGGCGCTGTAGTGCACCGCCCAGCACGGCGTTGCTGCGGCATAGCCTCGTACTCGCACGGAGTGTTCCTCTCTCAGCCGGACGTGCCTCGGTGAGTCACCATAGGACAGGCGCGCGTGGTGTTGATCAACCAAAGAGCCCATACGCCTCCGCGATGCGGAGGACTCGTTGTCGACTGTCGAGTCATCCTCGATTCGGTACCGTGCGCGCGTGGGTATCTACCTGGTCGACATCTCGGCTGACAGTTGGGCCCAGGACGAGGTCTCGTACGGCATCGGCTCGCTGCTCGACCGTGCCCTCGCCGAGCGGGGTGCCGGGCCGTACGCCGGGCCGTTGCGGGAGGTGCCAGCTGAGGAGAGCTTCGAGGAGAAGATCTCCCCAGAGTTGGACGGCTTCTCCGAGATGTGCGACCGTCACGGTGCCCGGGATGTGCTCGACGCCGCCCTGTTCGTCCCGACGGCGTTCGACGGCTTGATCACGCTTCCGGTTGGCAACGCGTACGACGAGGAGAGCACTCGGGTGGTCAGCGCCCACCGGCTGCGGGACCTGGTCGCGCCGATGGCCGCCGAGATCGGTCTGCCGGCTGACCTGCCGCGCGGCCCGCTTGCGTTGAGCACCAGCATCGAGGATCCGGTCACCTTCTACGTCGCGGTGTATCGGCAGGCAGCCGAGCACTCTCTGCGCCACGGCTGCCCGATGGGCTACGTCTGACGTCGCGTCAGGCGTACCCGTGGGTGTGGGCCTTGGCGAGCAGTTCGACGATCTCCGAGGTGGAGGCGGTCTGGCCGAGGAGCGGGAAGATCCGTTCGACGCTGTGGCGGTGTGCCTCCGGGTTCAGATCCGCCATGGCGTCCGTCGCGAGCGTGACGTGATAGCCGTGGTCGTACGCGGCGCGGGCGGTTGACTCGACGCCGATGCTGGTGGTGAGCCCGGCCAGGACGATCTGGGTGACGCCGCGGCGGCGTAGCTGCAGGTCGAGATCGGTGCCGTGGAAGGCGCCCCAGGTGCGCTTGGTGACGACGATGTCGTCGGGGTGCCCGGCAAGGTCGTCGACGATGGCATCCCAGTTCTCCGGCAGGGAGCCGGGGTGGGGTGGGAGCTCGTTGCGGCCCGGAGCGGCATCCGATCCGTCCGCGCGGGCTGTGACCCGGACCAGGACGACGGGGGCCTGGTGGTCGTGGAAGGCGCGGGCGAGTTCGACTGCGCGGGCGACCACCTCGGTGCCGCTGGCGGGCGTGACGGGGGCGTTGACCGTGGCGTTCTGCAGGTCGATGACGACCAGTGCGCTGGACGAGTCGAGAGTGGTGATTGTCATGAGTTCTGCCTTTGCGGTTGGGCGGCTCGGCCGCGGTGTCTGATGAGTAGTTCGGGGCCAGTGGTGTTGTCGTCGCGTGGATCCGGGCGGCGGGGCAGTAGGAGCGGACTGGCCAGGATCAGCAGTCCCGCGACCGCGATGGCGGTGCGTGGACTGGTGGCTTCGGCGAGCAGCCCGCCGAGCGCGCTGAGGATGGCGATGGCGGCGCTGCTGCTGATCGACCAGGCGGACAGGGTGCGGGCGGTGCGGTCTTTGGGGGTGTGTTCGAGCCGGTAGGTGGCGAGCACCGGGTTGTACAGGCTCATGCTGATGATGATCGCGAGTTCGACCGCGATGACCGTCACGAGTCCGGGGACGCCGGGCTGGACGAAGGCGAGGCCGATGAGCCAGATCGCCCGCAGCGTGCCGACGGTGCGAAGGATCCGATGCTGGCCGTACCGGGCCACGACACGCCGGGACAGACGGGAACCGATGAGCCCGCCGACGCAGGGTGCGGCGAAGGCGAGGCCGTACTGCCAGGGCGGGAAGTGCAGCTCGCCCAGCAACAGCACGGCCAGCAGCGGCTCGGTGGCCATGATCAGTCCGCCGACGAGCAGCTGGTTGAGGTAGAGCGCCCGCAGGACGGGATGGCTCAGGAGGTGCCGCCAGCCGTCGAGCAGCTCGGCGGGCTGGACCGCGCGCTTGTCGGAGCGCCGTGGATGCTCTTCGTGGCTGCGAATCGCCGTGAGGCCCAGCGCGGACAGCAGGTAGCTCAGCGCGTCGGCGAGCACGGTGGCCACCGGCCCGAACAGGCCGACCGCCGCGCCGCCGAGCGGTGGACCGACCGCGATGGAACTCCACGTCGTCGACTCGAATCGCGCGTTGGCCACGAGCAGGTCGTCCGGCTGGACCAGCGACTTGAGGTAGGAGCCGCTCGCGGCGGCGAAGGCGATCTTGGCGGCGGCGACCACGGCCGAGACGACCAGCAGCTGAACGACGCTGAGCCAGCCGAGGGCGTACGCGATGGGGATCGTCAGCATGGCCGCGAACCGGGCCAGATCCATCGCGATCATCACCGGCCGCTTGCGATGAAACTCCACCCATGGCCCGAGTGGCACCGCGATCAGCGCGCCCATCGCCGGGCCTACTGCTGACAGCGCGGACACTTGACCAGGGCTGGCGTGCAGCACCAGCACCGCGATCAGCGGCAGGGCGCCGAATCCCAGCCCCGAGCCGTACGCGCTGACCGCGTACGCGGCCCATAGCCATCCGAACTGCCGACCCAGGTACCGCTTGGCCGCCAAGGCTCGCACCTCCCCGGTGAACAACCCGCCGTTGACTGCGGTGATCAAAGCAAGGCCGGAGAGGTTGGATCAAACAACTGCATCGGCGGCGAGCCACAACCGAACGTTGTGAGGATAGGGTCTCGGCGTGGATCTCGACGCTGTGCGTACGTTCGTCGCCGCCGCTGATGCCGGCCAGTTCCAGGACGCCGCGGCCGCCCTGTCGATCACCCAGCAGGCGGTGTCCAAGCGCATCGCCGCGCTGGAGAAGGATTTAGGCGTACGGCTGTTCAATCGCACGGCTCGCGGCGCGCAGCTCACGATCGACGGTCAGGCGTTCCTGCCGCACGCTTGGGAACTGCTTCGGGTGGAGGCGCGCGCCGACGCCTCGGTGCGGCCGGGCCGGCGGGCGCTGCGGGTCGACGTCCATAGTCGACGGACCGCACCCGGGGTGCTGCTGCAAGAGTTCCACCGTACGCGTCCGCGCATCGAGCTGGATGTCGTGACGCTCGACGCCGACGTACACGGGGCGACGGCCGCCGTCGAGGCGGGGACGGTCGACGCCACCTTTCACGCCGTCACCGTCCCCGCGCGACAGTTGCCGACCGGGATCAAAACCGCGCGGGCGATCGACGAGCACCACGAGATCCTCGTCGGGCCACGTCATGCGCTCGCCAACGCCCGGTCCGTGACGCTCGCCCAACTCGCCGAACACCGCATCTGGATGCCCGGCATGGCCGACGGCACCGAGTGGGCCGCCTATTACGACGAACTGGCCGCCGCGTTCGGCCTCACCATCGACAGGGTCGGGCCGACCTTCGGCTACGAGGTGCTGCTGGCCGAGATCGCCGACTCGGCGGAACTGGCGACCTTGGCCGGTGAACGCACGCGATACCTGTGGCCCGACAGCTACGACCTGCGGCGTATTCCGGTGCTCGACCCGGCGCCGGTCTACCCGATGTCGATCATCTGGCGTGGCGACAATCCGCATCCCGCGCTCGTCGAGCTTCGCGATTTCCTCGGCTCCAGACGTGCGGGCACATCCGAGGAGAAGGTGTGGCTGCCGACGTGGGCGCAGCACGCACCGGCCTGAAGTTCGACGGTGAGACCCGCCCTACGATTGGAAGTAGTCCGACATCAGGCGGCCGACCCAGTCCGGCTGCTGGACGTCGTCCGGCAGGAACTCGGCCATCACCGGCTTCAAGTCGATGACCGGGGTGCCTGCCACCGCGTCGAGGCCCACCACGGTCAGTTCGCGGCCCTGGACGGACTCGATGCGGCAGGACGTCACCCCGATGCGGTTCGGCCTGCGCGGGCCGCGGCCGGCGAATACCCCGACGGGTGGCAGGTCCGCGCGTCCGCGGTTGGGACGGGGCTCGCGGAAGTCGCCGCCGTCCGGGAACTGGTCGAAGAGGAAGAGAACCTCCACGTGGGAGAAATCCTCCAGCCCCTGGAGACACTTGTCGCCGAAGCGCTCGTCGACGGTGATGGTGCTGCGTACGGCACCCCAATTGTCGGAGTCTTGGATGTCCGTCCGCGCGTTCTGGACGGTTCCGATCGGGGTGATCTCGAAGCTGAGCATGGTTTCTTTCCGATTCCTTGACGAGTAGTTGCAGACGAGTGGGGGCGGTTGATCAACCGGCGAGCAGCAGGGCGCTGGTCACCAGCATCACCGCAGCGGTGGCGGCATGGACTCCGTACGCGGTCGCCTTGGGTCCATTGCTGCGCAACACGATCAGCGCGTCGCCGATGGGTATGCCGGCGGCGGCCAGCATGAACCAGCCGAGGAGGTGAGGCGTCGCTCCCACCAGCAGGATGAGGATGAAGACCCCCGCGGCGATGTCGCGTACGGCCTTGACGCTCAGCCAGGCCCGGAAGGCGTGGTCCTCGGTCGGCGTCTCGGGGATGCCGAAGCCGGCGGCGGCCTGCGGCGCCAGGAAGGCGCTCACGCCCATGACGATGACGGCTACGCCGATCAGTCCGGTGAGCACGTCGGCGATGGTGGTGAGCATGGTTGTCTCCCTGAAACGAAGCGAATCGGTTGTGCGTCATGATCACCATCACGGTAGGTAGCCTGGGGCGCTGCGAGAAAGAAGGCACCTGGAAGTGCCTAGGGCACGGGCAAGGGGTGGAACATGGCGACGACGACCGCCGGTGAACGGCGTGAGCAGGCTAAACGCGACTATGACGCGTTTCTGGCGGGCTGCCCGACCCGCGAACTGCTGAGCACGCTCACCGACAAGTGGGCGGCCCTGCTGATCGCGGCCCTCGCCGACGGTCCACAGCGGCACAGCGAACTCGCCCGCCGCATCGCCGGCGTCAGCCAGAAGATGCTCACCCAGACCCTGCGGACGCTGGAACGCGATGGCCTGCTCAGCCGTACCGTGACCGCGTCGGTGCCGGCCCGCGTCGACTACGAGCTGACTCCGCTCGGCCACGACCTGTTCCCCGTCATGGTCGCGATCAAGACCTGGGCGGAGACTCACATGGATCGCGTCTTTGCGGCCCGCGCCCACTTCGACGCGCCGTCATGACGTCCATTCGGCGTGGACGTGTTCCTCGCTGACCTGACCGTCACCGGGGCGGCATGGGTGTGGCCGCGTCCGCGCGTAGGCCGTCGAGGGCGACCTGAAGCACCCTGCGCCAATCGGATTCGGGGACGACCGGTGCGATCCGGCCCAGTGCGACGAGTAGCAGCGAGATGTCCTCGGCGGTGACGTCGGGGCGCAGCTCGCCGGATTCCCGTGCGGCGTTCACCAGCTCCGCGATCAGCGGTCCCACCTGCTGGCGGCAGTGCTGGCGCGCGGTGTTGCCGGCCTGGCCGGGCAGCGCCTGGCAGTACGCGTCGAGCAGGCCGGGGGAGGCTGTCTGCCGGGTCAGCGCGTCGCCGAGGAAGTCGCTCAGGTCCAGCCAGGCCTGGCCGGTCCGGGCGGCGGTCGCCTGCTCGGCCCAGGAGGTGAACACGTGCTCCAGCGCCGCGTCGAGCAGCGCCTCCTTGGTGGGGAAGTGCCGGTAGAGGGTGCCCATGCCGACCTCGGCGCGGCGGGCGATCTCGCGTACGTCGACGTCGCTGCCGCGCTCGGCGATCAGCCCGGCCGCGGTTTCGAGCAGCCGGCCCCGATTGCGGGCGGCGTCGCTGCGCATGGCCGGTGATGTCATACACACACCCTACCGGAGCGATTGTTCCGGTTCAGTGCTACGGTCGGGAAAGGCGGAGCACGTGTTCCGCTTCACGTCGAGCGGGCCGACCAGGTCCGGCCGCCGGGACCGAGCGTGGTCACGTCGGCCCGATCCGGCACGCACGGCGGTGCTCGCTCGAGCCAGAAGGACGTCGCATGCCCACTCCGCTGTCCATCCTCGACCTAGCCCGCATCGGCCCCGGCGAGACCGCGCGCGAGAGCATCGCGGCCAGCGTCGACCTCGCGCGCACCGCAGAGGAGCACGGCTACGAGCGCGTCTGGTACGCCGAGCACCACAACATGCCGACGATCGCCTCCTCGGCGCCTGCTGTGCTGATCGCGCACATCGGCACGGCCACCCGCAAGATCCGGCTCGGCGCGGGCGGGGTGATGCTGCCCAACCACACGCCGCTGACCATCGCCGAGCAGTTCGGCACTCTCGACGCGATGTATCCGGGGCGCATCGACCTCGGCCTGGGCCGTGCTCCCGGCTCGGACCAGAACACCATGCGCGCCCTGCGCCGCGACGCGCAGTCGGCCGAGGCGTTCCCGCAAGACGTGCAGGAACTGCAGGCGTACCTCGCTGGGCGGTCGCGCATCCCGGGCGTGGACGCGGTGCCGGGCAAGGGTTCCGAGGTCCCGCTCTACATCCTGGGCTCGTCGCTGTTCGGCGCGACCCTGGCCGCCGCGCTCGGCCTGCCGTACGCGTTCGCCTCCCACTTCGCACCGCAGGCGCTGGAGGCGGCCGTGGCCGCGTACCGGCGGGATTTCCGGCCGTCCGAGCAGCTCGACCGGCCCTACGTGATCGCCGGCGTCAACGTCGTCGCCGCGGACACCGCCGCCGCGGCCCACGAGCAGTTCCAGGCCACCCGCCGGACGTTCGCCACGGGCCTGTTCGGGCGCGGGCAGAGCTTCACCGACGAGCAGGCCGACCAGCTCCTGGCGCAGGGCGCGGGCGCGCACGTCGACCAGATGCTGAAGTACTCCGCCCTCGGCACACCCGCCGAGGTGCGCGAGTACCTCGAAGGTTTCGTGAAGCAGTCGGGTGCCGACGAGCTGATCGTCGCCCACCACGCCACCGGCGAGGCACGACTGCGCTCGGTCGCACTGCTGGCCGAGGCGATGCAGCCCGCCAACGCCTGACCGAGTGGACGATCTTCCGGGTGACGGCGTGGGCCGCCACCCGGAAGCGGGCCTACCGTGCGGCGCGTACGGTGCGGCTCAGTGTCGCCGCCAACGCCAGCAGCGCAAGCCAACCAGCGAGTGCGAAGGTCAACGCCGGGGCGCCGATCACGGCGATCGAGGCTCCGGCGGCCATCGTGCCGACAGCGCCCGCCCCGGTGGTGAGGGTGTCGACGGCGCTGGTCACGCGGCCGCGCAGGTTGTCCGGGGTGACCCGCAGCCGGTAGGAGTCCAAGGCGACCGTGTAGATCGGCGTGACCACCGATTCGGCGAACGCGACGGCCAGCAGCAGCCACCAGGTGGGCACCAGGGCGTAGAACGGGAAGGCGAGCGCCTCGATCCACAGCATGGCGATCGACAGCTTGCCGAGCGGGAACCGCCGGGCCAGCCGACCGGCGAGCAGACTGCCGGCGAACGCACCCACTCCAGCGCCGGTGAACACCAGGCCGACCTGGGCCGGGTTCGCGTGCAGGCGCTGGGCCAGCATCACGATGAGCAGATATCCGGCACCGAACCGCAGGCTGTCCCCGGCGTCGAGCAGGGCCAGGGTACGGATGACCCGCCGTCGCCACAGCCAGCCCAGGCCGTCGCGGATGTCGGCGAGCAGCTGCCGTGGTGATGCCGACGCGGTTGGATTCGCCTGCTGGAAGCCGGTCCGGATCGATCGCAACGCCACCGCCGACACCAGGAACGACACGGCATTGACGCCGAATGGGACCATCCGCCCCAGCGCGTACGCGGCACCGGCGACGGAGGCGCCCCCGATGCGGACCAGATTGGCCAGGGCGCCGACCGCACCCAGGGCGCTGGGCAGCTCAGCCGGGCTGACGATGTTCGGCAGCGCCGAGCTGTTGGCCGCGCCGAACAACGTGCCGAGCAGGCCGTTGAGGATCGCGACCGCGTACAACTGCGGCAGGGCCAGCGCGTCGGCGGCCGCGGCGATCGGGACTGTCGCGGTCAGCAGACCGCGACCGAGATCGCACCAGATCATCGTGCTCTTGCGGTTCCAGCGGTCGGCCAGCGCTCCCGCGACCAGACCGAAGACGAGATAGGTGATGGTCTGCGCGCCGAGCACCAGACCGGCTTGGGTCGCCGAGCCGGTCAGCGCCACGACGACCAACGGCAGGGCGAGGAACTGGAGCTGGTCGCCTACCTGGGAGACGAGCCGGCCGCCGATCAGGAGCCGGAAATCGGGCCGGCGCCACAGGCCACGCGCGGGGGCAGCGGCGGCGGGTTCCGCCGGGATGAGGGTGTCCATGATGAGTCCTGTCCAGAAGTACCGGGCAAAGGGATCGCTGGACGCGCGGCACCGTCAGAAATGGCCCGGGAAAAGGGCAGACTCCACCTGCGCGTCGGACTCGACAGCTATTCCCTGCGCAGGCTGAACATGGTTCAACATCCTAACGTGGGGATCAGGTGATCGCTACCGGTCTTCGGCTCGGCCGCGTGCGACCGCGCGCCGTCGGCGAGAAACAATGAGGCTCGGCCGTCGGAAGGATCAAGAGCGTGAAGAAGTACCTCCTCTTCGATCATGACGGCGTCCTGGTGGACACCGAGCTCTGGTATTACCGGGCCGGCGAACGCGCCTTGGCCGACATCGGGGTGGCCCTGGACAAGGATCGATACCTGCGGGACATGAGCCAGGGAGTGGGCACCTGGGCACAAGCCAGGGCGGCCGGTGTCGACGAGCCGACCATCGACCGGCAGCGCGCGGTTCGCAATGACTACTACCAGGAATATCTCCGAACCGAGGCCATCGAGATCGAGGGCGTCGTCGAGACTCTTGCCGAGCTGTCGAAACACGCCCGCATGGCGATCGTGACGACTGCCAAGCGTGTGGACTTCGACCTCATCCATGCCGAGCGGCAGATCAAGCAGTTCATGGACTTCGTTCTCGTCCGCGAGGACTACCAGCTCGCCAAGCCGCACCCGGAGCCGTATCTGACCGGCTTGCAGCGCTTCGGAGCCGCCAAGGAGGAAGCCTTGGTGGTGGAGGATTCGTCCCGTGGGCTGAACTCCGCCGTGGCGGCCGGGATCGACTGTGCCATCGTCCACAACGAGTTCACGAAGGCGCACGACTTCGCGCAGGCGAGCTACCGCATCGAACGGCTGAGTGAATTGACGGACATCCTGCGGGCTACTTAGATTTCGTCCGCCCCGACGGCTTGGCCTTGAGGGGATTGTCCGGCCAGGGATGGTTCGGGTATCGGCCGCGCAACTCGGAGCGTACGGACAGGTAGCCGTTCTGCCAGAACGATTCGAGGTCCGCGGTGACCGCCGCTGGGCGGCGCGCCGGCGACAGCAGGTGCAGCACGAGCGGAACCCGTCCACCGGCGAGGGTGGGCGCCTGAGCCGTGCCGAACATCTCCTGAACCTTCACGGCGAGGAACGGCGCGGTGGGGTCGGTGTAGTCGACCTGGATCCGCGAACCACTCGGAACCTCGATGCGGTCGGGTGCGTACTCGTCGAACTGGGCGGCCTGCGCCCACGGCAACAATCGGCGCAGCGCCGTGGCGACGTCGATCCGCGCCAAGTCGGCGCGGTTGCGCGCTTTGGCGAGCGCCGGCCCCAGCCAGCTCAGGTCGGCGAGGAGTGCGGTGTCGTCCACGGCCGGCCACGGTTCGCCGAGCGTGTGGTTCAGGAAGGCCAAGCGTTCGCGTACGCCGGTCGCCTCGGGAGTCCAGCGCAGCAGCTTGAGCCCTTGGCGGCGTAGCCCTTCGCCGAGCGCGGCGGCGACCTGCTGCGGATCGGGTTTGGTGAGCGGCCGTTCGGTGAGCACGATCGCGCCCAGCCGGGTGCGGTGCCGGGCGAGCACGTCCCCACCGGTCCAGGTCACTTCGCCGCCGTCGGCGTACAGCGATTCGGCGGCGACCTTCGCCGTCTCGGCGTCGATCGGGGCGGCGAGCCGGATCCGGGCGGCGGCGTTGCCGGGCTGGCGGTCCGCATCGGCGATGGCCAGCCATTCCATGCCGCTGAGCGAAGTCTCGGGAGCCAGTTCCGCAGCGGTCCCGCCGGTCATCAGGTAGACCCGCCCGCCTGCTTTGCGTACCCGTCCGATCCGTTCGGGAAAGGCGAGCCCGACGAGCAGCGCGGCGGCGAGATCTGCCGACGAGCTGCCGGCCGGCCGATGGGACGCGATGCCGCCGGCCAGCCGGCGAGCTTCAGTCCGCCACGCGGCGGTGGCGCCCGGTTCAGCGTTGCCGCGCAACCGCCGCAGCGCCGCCGGCAGGTCATCGGTGCTCGTCCGCACGTCGGCCGAGAGCAGCGCGACCACTTCCGCGGCGACCGTGCTGCCGACGATCTTGGACCCGTCGAGCAGGGCCCGGGCCAGCCGCGGATGCGCGCCGACGTCGGCGATGTCACGGCCGCGCGCGGTGACCCGGCCGGCGTCATCGAGCGCGCCGATCGCGGTCAGGGTTTCTCTGGCCACCTGCGCGGCGGCCGCGGGCGGCTGATCGAGCAGGGCGAGCCCGGCTCCGTCGGTCCGGCCCCAGTAGGCCAGGTGCAGCACGAAGGCGGTGAGGTCGGCGCCCGCGATCTCCGGGTCGGCGTGCGCGGGGAGCCGCGCATGGTCGTGCTCGGACCAGCATCGGTAGACCCGTCCCGGCGCTTCCCGGCCCGCCCGGCCGGCCCGCTGGGTGGCGGCGGCCCGCGAAGCCCGCACGGTCACGAGCGCACCGAGACCACGGCCATGGTCGATACGCGGTACCCGCGCCAGTCCAGCGTCGACGACGATGCGGACACCCGGGACGGTGAGGCTGCTCTCCGCGACGGCGGTGGCGAGCACGACGCGCCGGCGTACGCCTGGCCGCAGCGCGTCGTCCTGCGTCGAGGAGTCCTGCCGGCCGTGCAGGGTCACGACGTCGACCTCACGCAGACCACCGAGCCGGTGAGCGACCCCGCTGATCTCCGCCGCCCCGGGCAGGAAAGTGAGGATGTCGCCGGAGCCTTCGGCCAGGGCGCGCCGGACGACGGCCGCGACATGATCGAGCAGCCGAGGGTCGACCCGCAGCCCGTAGGGCGCGTCGACCGGGCCGGTGGGCGGAGTCCAGAACACCTCGACGGGATGGGTGATCCCCGCCGCGCTGACGATCCGGGCACCGGCGCCCATCGCCGCCGCGAGCCGCTCCGCCTCCGCGGTCGCCGAGGTCGCGAGCAGCATCAGGTCCGGACGCAGATGCGTACGGGAGTCGAGGGTGAAAGCGAGGGCCAGGTCGGTGTCGAGATGGCGCTCGTGGCATTCGTCCAGGACGACCGCCGCGACGCCGGACAGCTCCGGATCGCGGTGCAGCCGCTGGACCAGGACGCCCGTGGTGACGACTTCCACCCTGGTGTCGGCGCTGGTCCGGCTGTCGCCCCGAACCGTGTAACCGACCAGTTCGCCGACTCGCGTACCCGTCAGCTGAGCCATCCGGGACGCGGCCGCGCGGGCGGCGATGCGCCGGGGCTCCGCGACGATCACGCGGCCGGTGACCTCCTCAGCGAGCGCGAGCGGGACCAGCGTGGTCTTGCCGGAGCCCGGCGGCGCGACGAGGACGGCGGTGCCGGTCCCACTCAGCGCGGCGAGCAGTTCCGGCAGCGCGGCACGTACGGGCAGGTCGACGTCGGGCACCATGCCGCCAGTCTGCCCGATGCGACTCTTTCCCGCTTCAGCGCTGCGGCGTATAACTAACGTACTAGTTCGTACATTAGCTGTGCCGTGCTCCTGTCGCTGCCCCACCGTGAAGGAAGGCAAGGCTCGATGATCACAGCCGAACGCCCGTCGACAGTGGAACGCGTCGCCTCCCGGGAAGCGGTGCACCCGTACTGCGTCGCGACGGTATGTCTGTCAGGGACGTTGGAAGACAAGCTCGCCGCGGCGTCCGCCGCCGGGTTCACGAGCGTGGAGATCTTCGAAAACGACCTCATCGCCTCGGCCTGGTCGCCGGAACGCGTCCGCGACGAGTGCGCCCGCCGCGGCCTGACGATCGACCTCTACCAGCCGTTTCGCGACTTCGAGGCGGTGCCGCCCGACGTGTTCCGGGTGAACCTGCGCCGGGCCGAGCGCAAGTTCGAGCTGATGAGCCGGCTCGGCGCCACCACGATGCTGGTGTGCTCGTCCGAGTCGCCCGACGCCGTCGACGACGACGACCTCGCCGCCGAGCAGCTGCACGAGCTGGCCGAACGGGCGGCCGATCGCGGGCTGCGCGTCGCGTACGAGGCGCTGGCCTGGGGACGCTTCGTCGACACGTATCCGCACGCGTGGCGGATCGTCCGGCATGCCGGGCATCCCGCACTCGGGCTGTGCCTGGACAGCTTCCACATCCTGTCGCGGGGCGACGATCCCGCCGGGATCCGGACCATCCCCGGGCACAAGATCTTCCACCTCCAACTGGCCGACGCGCCCCAGCTCAAGATGGACGTCGTGGAATGGAGCCGGCACCATCGGCTGTTCCCCGGCCTCGGCTCCTTCGACCTCGCGACCTTCACCCGCGACGTCCTGGGCACGGGCTACGCCGGCCCGCTGTCGCTGGAGGTCTTCAACGACGTGTACCGCCAAGCGGACCCCCGGCAGGCGGCGATCGACGGCATGCGGTCGCTGCTGATGTTGCAGGAGTCCGCCGAGCCCCGCGAACCCGTCCGGGCCAACGGCATACCGCGGGCGCCGTCGCTCGGCGGGATCGTGTTCACCGAACTGGCCGTCGACGAGGTGTCCGAACCGCTCGTCGCGCGTACGCTGACCGCGCTCGGCTTCGTCCACAGTGGTCAGCATCGATCCAAGCCGGTGCAGCTCTGGCAGCAGGGCAGCGCCCGCATCCTGCTGAACTCGGCGTCGCTGCGTACCGTCGCACCCGGGACGGCCGCGATCTGCGCCGTCGCGGTGGACAGCAGCGACCCAGCGGTGTCGGCCGAACGAGCACAACGGCTGCTGGCGCCGGTGCTTCCGCGCGTACGCCAACCCGACGAGGCGGACCTGGCGTCGGTCGCAGCCCCGGACGGCACCGCGGTCTTCTTCTGCCGGGCCGCCGCCGAGGACGAGGGCTGGGCACGGGACTTCGCCCTCACCGGACGGCCGCCACGCAGCGAAGGCCTCGTCACCGGCACCGACCACATCTCGCTGACCGAGTCGGTCGACGACTTCGATCAAGTGGCCCTGTTCTACCGGTCGGTGCTGGGGCTGCGCTCGGACCCGGCGACCGAGCTGGCCGCGCCGTTCGGGCTGATCCGCAGCCGGTCGGCCACCGACCCGCAGCACCAGGTACGCATCACGCTGAACACCGCGCCGTTCCGCCGGGGCGCGTGGTCACCGGCGGTGCCGAACCCGCAGCACGTCGCGTTCGCCACCGACGACGCGATCACCACCGCGCGAGCGATGCGTGAGCTGGGCGCGCCGCTGCTGAAGATCCCCGACAACTACTACGACGACCTCGACGCCCGGCTGGACCTGCCCCCGGAGCAGCTGGCCGCGCTGCGGGAGAACTCGATCCTCTACGACCGCGACGAGCACGGCGAATACCTGCACTTCTACACCGAGCTGCTCGGCACGCGGCTGTTCTTCGAGGTCGTGCAGCGCACCGGCGGCTACATCGGCTTCGGCGCGCCGGCCAGCATCCCGGTACGCATGGCGGCCCACCGCCAGCGGCGACTGACCGTGCTCCGTGACCATCCGGCCGGGCTGGACGGCGGCGCGACGCGCGACTACTCACTCGCTCATCTGACCGCGTTGAGCCTGTCGCCGCCCGAACTGGTCGACGCCGCCGCGGAGGCCGGCTACCGGTACGTCGGCCTGCGTTTGACCAAGGTCACCCCGCAGGAGCCGCACTACCCGCTGGCCACCGACCCGGCGTTGATGCGTACGACGAAGGTGCGCCTCGCGGCGACCGGCATCGAGGTGCTCGACATCGAGCTGGCCCGGATCGGGCCGAACGAACACCCGCGGGACCTGATGCGGTTCCTGGAAGCCGGCGCCGAACTCGGCGCGCGGCACGTCATCACGCAGCTGCCCGACCCCGACCGGTCCCGCAAGATCGACCGGTACGCCGAGCTGTGCCAGCTGGCGCAGCCCCTGGGGCTGACCATCGACCTGGAGTTCCCGTCCTGGACGGAGACCCCGGACCTGACCGAGGCGACCCGGGTCCTCCGCGCGGCCGCTCAGCCCAACGCCGGGATGCTGGTGGACCTGTTGCACTTCGCCCGTTCCGGCTCCAGCATCGCCGATCTGCGGGAGCTGCCGCCGGAGTGGTTCCACTTCGCCCACGTGTGCGATGCGCCCGCGCTCGTGCCCGCCACGGTCGAGGGCGTGATTCACACCGCCAGGTTCGAAAGGTTGTTCCCGGGCGAGGGCGGCATCGACGTTCACGGCATCCTCGCGGCCCTGCCGCCGACGATCCCGTACGCGCTGGAGATCCCCCGCGCGACGCTGGTCGCCCAGGTCGGCGGGAAGGAACACGCCCGGCTGGCGATCGCCGCCACCCGCCGGCACCTCGACCGGGTAGTGGCGCGCTAGGACAGGGAAAGGCGCCGCCCGGCCGAGAACCGGACGGCGCCTGAATACGCACCTACTTGCAGAACGGCGTCTTGCCCATGGTGGCGTGTGCTTGCCGGACGGCGCCGAATGCGGTGTCTACTTGCAGAACGGCGTCTTGCCCATGGTGGATTCGATGCCGCCGACCAGCAGCCGCTGGAACTCGGCCGCGCCGGCGAACGAGCCGTCGGTGACGAACTCCTTGGCGTCGTGGCCCAGGGTGGTCAGGAAGGCACGTCCGCCGTCGTAGTACTGGCACCACGCGACCGGGTGGAAGTCGCCGTGCCCGGGGTGCCCCATCGACCCGGCGACGCCGCGTACCAGGGTGTCCTCTTCGACGGTGGCGAGCACGCGGACCCGGGACGGGAACGGCACCAGGTTGTACCACTCGTCGGTGAACTGCCACTGCGCCGGCAGATCCTTGGTGGACACGTCCTTCTTGTCCACGGTACGCACGGTGCCGCTCTGCGCCGGCCCGTGATCGTAGTAGTTCGCGCCGCCGAGCAGGCCCTCGTACCACGGCCAGTTGTACTCGGTGCCGAACGCGTTGTGGACGCCGACGAAGCCGCCGCCACCCCGGATGTACTGCCGCAGCGCGGCCTGAGCCGCGTCGTCGAGGGTGTCGCGGGAGGTGCTGAAGAAGATGACGGCGTTGTAGCGGAACAACTGGTTGGGCGAGGAGACCTGGCTGAGGTCCTCGGTGTAGTCGACGCCGAATCCGTTGTCCTCGCCCAGTTTCACGACGGCGTTCTGCACGACGTTCGCGGCCGTCAACGGGGGATTGAGGCCGGTGGCCAGCGCCGGGCCGAGGTTCGCGTGCCGGGGTCCGGCGGTCCGGGTGAACAGCAGGACCTTGTACCCGTCGGCCGGGTCGAAGTTGCCCCAGTCGTGGTAGCACCGCTCGTCGGTGCCCCGGCAGACGCCATAGTCCGGGTCGCCGAGCTGCTGGGCTCCGCGGACGACGCCGTGACCGTTGTCGGCCGCCGACGGCAGACCGGTGACGGCGGCGACGGCGAGCGTGGCGACGACGCTGATCACGGCGGTGACTGCCACCGCGAGGCGGGTCTTGGTGATGGACGGACGCACGATGTCTCCTCCAGGGTTAGTAGACCTCGACCTTGCCGGTCGGCCGGGGGCTGAAGCAGTCGTTGAAGAAGTACTCGCCCTTCTTCGTGAAGGTGTAGGTGAAGGACTCGCCCGGCTGGAGGCGTACGTCGAACAGGCCCTCGAAGAACTGCGTGGCGCCGTGGACGTTGACGTTGTCGGCCGGGTTGACGAAGGTGACGGTGGTGCCGACGGGCACGCGCAGATGCGTGGGCGCCATCGCGTTGACGGCGGTGGACTCGACGGTGCCGACGGTCCCGGTCGTCGCGTTGTAGGTGCGCGCCAGGACGACCGTGTTGCCGACGACGCTGCCCTCGACCGGCCCGCCCGACACCGGGCGGCGTACCACCGGCGGGGTCGGCGTCGGCGCGGGCGCCACCGTGCCGCCGAGCTTGAACGCCCACAGGAAGTCGCCCCGGGGCGCCGAGTCGCCGTAGGGGATGCTGGTGCCACCGGCGTACACAGCGATGTACTGCTGGCCGTCGATCTCGTACGCGATCGGGCTGCTGCTGATGGCGGCGCCGCACTGGAACCGCCACACCTCGTGCCCGGTGTGCGCGTCCAGGCCGAGCAGGTTGCCGTCGGGCTGGCCGATGAACAGCAGGTTCCCCGCCGTGGTGAGGACCCCGTTGCCGTGCGCCAGCGAGTAGGGCAGGTGCCGCTTCCACTTGACCCGGTTGGTGGACGGGTCGACCGCCACGACGCCGCCGGTCTGGTATTCGCCGGGCGGGCGCAGGCCGTTGCTCGCCTCGGTGAGCGAGTGCGCGGCGGCGACGTAGCCGAACCCGGTGTAGACCAGGCCGGTGCTGTGACTGTAGGACTGCGCGGCCCAGTCCGCCCCGCCGCCGTGCCCGGGGACCGACAGGATCGGCACGTCCCAGTGCGGGTCGTAGAGCGCTCCTTGGACGTAGTTGGGCACCGCCCGGTTGGGATCGCCGGGCACGTCGGTCCCGAGCGGCTGGTCGACGACGCGGTTCTCGGTCCAGCCGCCCTGCCGGGGGAACGGCTGGGTCGGCCAGGTCTTCTGCCGCGGCTCCTGCGGCACCGCGACCTCGTCGATGCCCAGCGGCGCGGTGCCGTCCTCGCGGTCGAGGATGAAGTACATGCCGGACTTGCTGCCGTAGACGACCAGCTTGCGCATCCGGCCGTGGATCCGCGTGTCGACCAGGACCGGCGCCATCGTGTTGTCCATGTCCCAGATCCCGTGGTGGATGGACTGGAAGTGCCACCGGTAGGCGCCGGTCTTGAGGTCGATCGCGACGATCGAACTGGAGAAGAGGTTCTCGCCGCCCCGCTGCGATCCGTCCTGAGAGGAGTTGCTGCCCCGGACGTTGCCGAAAGCCCAGTAGACCAGCCCCAGGTCCGGATCGATCGCCGGGTGCATCCACGGTGCCGTCCCGCCGACCTGCCAGGAGTCGCCCTCCCAGGTCTCGTTGCCGATCTCACCCGGGCCGGGGCAGCCCCAGAAGTGCCAGACCACGTCGCCGGTGCGAGCGTCCAACGCCAGGGCTGCGTTGCGCGCCGAGTCGTGCGTACCGACGTAGAGCAGGCCGTCGTAGTAGGTGACGGCGACCTTCTCCATGCCGCCGTACCCGTTGATCTGCTTCTCCCAGACGACCGCGCCGGTCTCCTGGTCGAGGGCGATGATCCAGTTGCCGCGCCCGTGGGTGAAGACGTGGCCGTCGCCGACGGCCACGCCGCGGCGGGTCAGGCTGCCCCGGGTCTGCCGGTAGACCCACTTGATCTCGCCGGTCCGGCCGTCGACGGCGAACACGTTGCCCGGTGCGGACTCGATGTAGAGCACGCCGTCGACGACGACCGCGGTGCTCTGGTTGTTGCCGGTGGTCAGCCCGCCCTCGATGCGATTGAGCCAGGCGCCGCCGAGCCGGCGGACGTTGCCGTGGTGGACCTGCCCGAGGGAGCTGTAGTTCTGGTTGCCGTAGTTGCCGCCGACCTTGGGGAAGTCACGCCCGCCGGGGGTCGTGCATCCCGGTCGGCCGACACTCGCGGCACTCTCGGGGTCCGCGCCCACTGCGGCATCAGCAGGCGCTGGTACGCCGAGAGCCGGGGCCACGGTCGCGCCGACGGCTGTCGCCGCCGCGCTGGTGAGCAGGGTACGTCGTTGGATCTCTGCCATGTGCTGGTCACCTCGCCGTTGATCTACTGAGGACTTCGGAGGGGACGGGCCCGGCGACGCGATCGGCGGCCGGGCGGTCCTGGGTAGAGCGTGGTCCACCAGACGGACCGGTTGTACCACCTAGAGGTACGATCAATATAGGACCGCGACTATCGGCGCGCAAGAAGCAGGCCGTACGCGGACATCCGCGTACGGCCTGTGGATTCGTCCTCAGTAGACTCGTCAGGCGGTGGTGAGGTAGCCGACGACCATGTCGCCGAGCATGGCGCGGTAGTGCTCCCGCTGCGGCGGATCGAGCAGATCGCGGCCGAAGATCGCGCCGATCGTGTGGCGGTTGGCGACCCGGAAGAAGCAGTACGAGCTGATCATCACGTGGAGGTCGATCGCGTCGCAGTCGGCGCGGAACAGCCCGTCCGCACGGCCGCGCCGCAACAGGTCGTCCAGCAGCTGGATGACGGGCGTACCGAGGTCGACCTGGCCGACGAGTTCCTTGACGTGCTCCGCGCGGTGGATGTTCTCGACGCTGACGAGGCGGATGAAGTCAGGGTTGGCCTCGTGGTGGTCGAAGGTCGTCTCGGCGATGCGGCGTACCGCCATCACCGGGTCCAGGTGAGCGACGTCGACCTGCTGCTCGGCTTCGCGGATCCGGGCGTACGCCCGTTGCAGCACGGCGATGTAGAGCTGCTTCTTGTTGGCGAAGTAGTAGTAGATCATCCGCTTGGTGGTCCGGGTCAGCGCCGCGATCTCGTCGACACGGGCTCCGTCGAATCCGCGTTCGGAGAACTCGGCGGTGGCGACGTCCAGGATCTCGTTGCGCGTACGCTCCCGGTCGCGTACCGGCTCGGTCGCCGCGGGCACCGCGGCCGTCGAGGTCATCGGCGCATCTCCTCCTGCTGGTTCGACGCCGCCCGGCGGGACGTCGCCGGCGAAAGTCGCTAGAAGCCTCTCACGAGGGGTTGACATCACCAAGACAACTAACGTACTAGTTCGTACATTAGCTTCGTTCGGTGGCCTCGTTCCTTGGCCCGCGCGGTAGCGGAGGCGATCTGGTGTCCGGTGGACGGTACGTCGTGGGGCTGATCGGGTCCGGGATCACCGGCTCGTTGAGCCCGGCGCTGCACGAGCGGGAAGCCGACGAGCTGGGGCTGCGCTACGTCTACCAGATCCTCGACCTCGACGTGCTGGGCCTCGGCGTTCAAGACACGGCGATGCTGGTGGCCGAGGCGAAGCGGCTGGGCTTCGCCGGGCTGAACATCACCCATCCCTGCAAACAAGCGATCGTCAGCCACCTCGACGAGCTGTCCGAAGACGCCGCGACGCTCGCCGCCGTCAACACCGTCGTGTTCACCGGCGGGCGCAGCATCGGCTACAACACCGACTGGTCCGGCTTCGCCGCCGGGTTCTCCCGCAATCTCGGCGGCGCCCCTCGCGACGACATCGTCGTGCTCGGCGCGGGCGGGGCCGGCTCGGCCGTCGCGTACGCCCTACTGCGCCTCGGCGTGTGCCGGCTGACCGTGGTCGACGTGGATTCGGGCCGGGCAGAGCGGCTGGTCGAGGGCCTCCATCCGGTGATGACGGACGGGCAGACGATCGTCACCGGTTCGCCGCAGGATCTGAAGGCCCGGCTGGCCGACGCCGACGGCCTCGTCAACGCGACCGCGGTGGGGATGACCCCCGATCCCGGTACGCCGCTGCCGCCGGAGCTGTTGCATCCCCGGCTGTGGGTGGCCGACGTCGTCTACCGGCCGCTGGAGACGCCGCTGCTCGCGTACGCGCGCCGGATCGGCTGCCGGACGCTCGACGGCGGCGGCATGGTGACCTATCAGGCGGCGGAAGCCTTGCGCCTGATCACCGGCGTCACCCCCGACGCCGAGCGCATGTACGCCCACATGCGCCAGTTGACCAGCGGCGGCGACTCCGCCGATCACGGATGACCGGCCATGCGGCCCGCCGACGGATTACGGGGAGAGATCGGCCGGCAGGATGCCGGGCGGGATGGGGCCCTTGTTGCGGCGGCCCTGTTGCAGCTCCTCCCAGCTGTGGGCGAGGATGCCGACGCTGCGGCTCAGGACGAACAGGCCGCGGGCGAGCGGTGCGGCGAACCCGAGTTCCGCGTAGATGACGGCGGTCGCGCCGTCGATGTTCATCGGGACCGGACGACGGCCCGGCCGGACCAGCGCCGCCTCGACGGCCAGCCCGGCAGCCAGGTAGCGGCCGTCGACCACGCCGTCGGCGACCGCCTGCTCGACCAGGCCGAGCAGGGGATCGCGGCGCGGGTCGTGCGGGTGGAACCGGTGGCCGAAGCCGGGCAGGTATCGGGACCGCTGCCGCCATTCGGCGATCGTGTCGGAGGTCGCCTGGCCGAGCTCAACGCCCTGGTCCTCGCGTACGCAGATCTCGGTCAGCAGCTCGACGCACTGCTGACCGGCCCCGCCGTGCGAGTCGCCGAGCAGGTTGACGCCGGTGGCCATCGCGTTGTTCAGGCCGACGCCGCAGGTCGCGGCCATCCGCGCGGCGGCGATCGAGGGAGCGTGCGGCCCGTGATCCACTGCGGACACCAGCGCTGCCTCCAGCAACCGGGCGGCTCGTGGATCCGGCAGTTCTCCGCGCAGCATCAGCCAGACCATCTCGGCGAACCCGACCGTGCCGATGAGGTCCTGGATCGGGCGGCCGCGCAGCTCGACGACTCCGGGCTCCATGTGGGACACCGCGGTGCCCCACCAGTTCGCGACGTCCTCGACGCTGGTCATCGAACCTCCGCCCGTCCATCGCGCGACGCGGACGAGCCCGACGCCGCAGATGCCGCCTGCCAGCGGGCGGTCAGCTCGGCGATCTCCGCGTTGTGCTGGCCCAGCAGTGGCGGCGGTTCGGCCGCCCGGGACCGCCGGCCGTCGATGAGCATCCCGTTGCCACTGACCCGCAGCGACCGGGGCGTGCCCTCGGGCGCGCCCGTCGAGTCGGGGAACGGCAGGTCGATGAAGAACTCGCGGTGGCGCAGCTGGTCCAGTTCGGTCGTCTCGGGCACGGTCAGAATCCGGGCCGCGGGGACGCCCACCTCGATCAGGGCGCTCTCCCACTCCAGCGCGGTACGCCCGCCGAGCGCCTTGTTCAGCTCGCGGTTGAGGTCTTCGCGATGGCGTTTGCGGCCTTCGGGCACGGCGAACCGGGGATCGGCGACGAGGTCCGGGCGGGCGACGACATGACACAGAGCCTCGAACTGACGCTGCTGGTTGGCGGCGATGTTGAGCGGGCCGTCGGCGGCCTCGAAGGTGCCGGATGGGGCGGCGGTGGCGTTCTGGTCGCCCATCGCGGCCGGCGGCTGGCCGGCGACGAGGTAGTTGGAGACCGGCCAGCCCATCGCGGACACGGACGCCTCCAACATGGACACGTCGATGAAGCTGCCCTCGCCGGTGCGGTCGCGCCCGGCCAGCGCCGCGGCGATCGCCAGGGCCGCGCTGAGCCCGCCGATCGTGTCGCAGACCGGGAAGCCGACGCGCTGCGGCGCGGTGTCCGGCGTACCGGTGATGCTCATCATCCCGGACATGCCTTGGATGATCTGGTCGTACGCCGGCGCCTGACTCATCGGGCCGGTCTGGCCGAAGCCGCTGATCGCGCAGTAGACCAGTCTCGGATTCAGCTCGCGCAGGCGTGGCCAGCCGAACCCGAGGCGGGCCAGCACACCGGGCCGGAAGTTCTCGACGAGCACGTCGGCGGCGGTGATCAGCCCGGTGAAGGCAGCCCGGCCCGCGGCGTCCTTCAGGTCCAGCTCGACGGACTTCTTGCCGGCGTTCTGAGCCAGGAACGACGCGCCGATCCCTCGGTCGTTGAGGCCGGGATCGGCGCCGAGCATCCGGGCCAGGTCGCCCTGCCCGGGCACCTCGATCTTCACCACCTCCGCGCCCAGCAGCATCAGCTGGTAGGTGCAGTACGGCCCGGCCAGCACGTTGGTGAGGTCGAGCAGCCGGATGCCACTGAGCGGACCGTCGGGCATGCGCGTACTCCTTCGAGGGGTGCCGAGGCACCGAGGCGGCGGTTAGGTCTGGGAGCCGACCGGCTCGAAGCCGCGGTCGGACATGCGCTTGGCCATTTCCTTGAGGTCGGCGACGAACTCGACGATCCGCGGCTCGGTGAAACGCAGGGTCGGCCCGCTGAGCGACAGGGCGGCCACGATCGTGCCCGAGCGGCCGACGATCGGGACGGCCACCGCGGACAGCCCGTCCTCGCGTTCGCCGTGGCTGACGGCGAAGCCTTGCACGGCCGCCTCGTCGATCCACTCCTGCAGGCGCCGGACGTGGCTTTCGCCGTAGGGGGAGCTGCGGGCGACCCGGGCCAGCAGGGCCGGGCTCGCGTCGCGCAGCAGGACTTTGGCCGTCGCGCCGGCCCACATGGGCAGCTCGTCGCCGACGTGCACGACATGTCGCAGCGGTTGCGGGCTTTCCTGCTGGGCGATGCAGACGCGGTAGATGTCGCGCGGCACGTAGACGTTGACCGTCTCGCGCCGCCGCGCGGCCAGCTCCCGCATCATGCGCTTGGTCTCCGGCGGCAGTTCCCAGCTGCTGCGGGCCAGGTGCGCCCAGCGCCAGAGCCCGGGACCGGCCATGTAACCGCCGGCGGTCGCCCACACCAGGCCGCTCTGCTCCAGCGTGGACACCAGCCGGATGACGGTGGTCTTGGCCAGGCCGGTCGCCTCCACGATCTCGCGGACGGACACGACGGGACGTTCCTCGGTCAGCAACGCGAGGATGTCGAGCGCCCGCTGCACACTGCGGACACCCTGCTGCTCGGACTCGGTCGTCCCGCTGCGGTCGTCGCCGGGCTGCCCGCCCGACGGAGAGTTCGCCGACCTCACGGTTCCTCGCTTCCTGTGCTCCGGGCGCTTGCCTTCGAAGACACGGTCAGGCCTGTGGTTGGCCCGATTGTCCCTGACCGTGTTCCCGGATCGTCGTTTCACACGTCCGTAACGTTCTGGACTCGCCCTCTTGCCAGACCGACCGGACGACCGTACCTTACACCTAGTCCGCACAGTGGTCTAGTAGTACCGCAGAGCGGTACAGAGATCGAATGGAGCGCACCAATGCTCGACGCCATCCTCCAAGCGCGAGCCGATGACGCTGTGGTCGACGCGCCTTCGCTGGTCGCGGGTCGATGGGTGACCGAGGGCGTCTGGGCCGACCGGCTCGGGCCCTACGCGCGCCGCGTCGTCAGTCGCGCGCCGACGGCGTCCGATGAGGACATCCGCACGGCGTTGGCGTACGCGCCGCAGGCGGCCAAGGTGATGGCCCGGCTGGCTCCGGCGACGCGGGCCGACATCCTCGAAGCGGCCGCGGTCGCCGCGCAGGTCCGCCGCGACGACTTCGCCCGGCTGATCGCCCTGGAGCTGGGCAAGCCGGTCAAAGACGGGCGCGGCGAACTGGAGCGCGTCGCGGACACCTTCCTGGTGTGCGCGGCCGAGGCACGCCAGATCGGTGGCGACATGCTGCCGGTGGCCGGCTGGGCGCGCGGCGTCGGCAACACGGCGTTGACCTATCGTGCTCCGGCCGGCGTCGCGCTGGCGATCACCCCGTTCAACGCCCCGGCCAACCTGCTGGCGCACAAGCTCGGCGCGTCCTTCGCGGCGGGGAACACGACGATCGTCAAGGCTCCGCCGCAGGCGCCCGCTGTGTCGGCCGCCATCGTGGC
>NZ_JBFBAZ010000038.1:0-65339 GCF_040682475.1 Hamadaea sp. NPDC051192 | reverse complement strand
TGTACAACAGGTCCAGCACCACCAGCTGCGGATGCCGCGCCGACAACGCGTCCGGCCGGAAGGTGGTCGCCTGGGTGGCGGTGAGGAGGAGATCGTCGGCGACGTCGGTCAGCGGGGAACGCGGGAAGCTGGTCAGCGCGATCGTCGTCGCACCGTGACTGCCCGCCTCGGCGATCATCTCGATCGTCTCCCGGGTCTGCCCCGAATGCGAGATCCCCAACGCCACATCCCCCGGCCCCAGCAAAGCCGCCGAAGCCAGACCGTTGTGGATGTCGGTCCACGCCCACGCCGCGATCCCGATCCGATGCAACGAGAACTGCAGCTCCTCACCCACCAGGGCACTACCCGACGCCCCGTAGATGTCCACCCGCGACGCCGCCGCGATCGCATCCGCCGCCCGCTCCACCGCCGACAGATCGATCCGCGCCGCCGTATCCCGCATCGCCAACGTGTCCGCCGCCATCAACTGCGACAACACCCGCTCCAACGGATCGGTCGGCTGAATCTCCCGCCCGATGTCGACCTGCCAGCCGGCCGACCGAGCCAACCGGCCCGTCTCCCCCGCGATCCCCAACCGCAGATCCGCGTACCCGTCGAAACCCAACGCCCGGCAGAACCGGGTCACCGTCGCCGGCGAGGTCCCACTACGCTCCGCCAACTCCACGATCGTCGCCCGCGCCGCCGCCGCCGGATCCGCCAGAACATGATCAGCGACCCGACGCAACGCCCCCGTGAACTCCGGGAGCTGCGCGCGGATGCGCGTCAGCAGGCTCTCGGTTTCGCCGTCGGCGCTCCGGGCCGCAGGTACGGCGGTGGCCGACACGGGCTGTCCCGTGCTGACCGTCACCTCGCCATCCATGAGCGGCATTCCCCTTCGGCTCGAAGCCCAACTAATACGCAGGAGTGTTTACTGTTGTTGGTAAAAGTTCTTACTAAAACCGCTACCTTGTCAAGTAGTTGGGGGAAGTTTTCCAACCCGTTATCTAGCCGACGCCGGGGTTGGCCCGGCCGATAATGCCACAGTGACACCGGCCACGACCACGCCTACCAGGGCGGATGCGCGAGACCAAGGTCACTGCCGTCGATCGGTCGGCCGATCGGGGCGGCCGGGGTCCCGGATTGGTAATCGGGCGATTCGGACACGCGTTTGGTAAGAATATCGCCCATGAAAACGGCGTCCGGTGCCCACAAATGTGAGCTAACCGGACGCCGAGGATGATCAGGATGATGATCAGTTTTGGGTCGGGAACCCCAGATTCACCCCACCATGCGAGGGGTCGAGCCAACGGCTGGTAACCACTTTGCCGCGAGTGAAGAAGTGGACGCCCTCGGCGCCATGCGCGTGCGTGTCGCCGAACAGCGACGCCTTCCACCCACCGAAGGAGTAGTACGCCATCGGCACCGGAATCGGGACGTTCACCCCGATCATGCCGACCTCCACCTCGTGCTGGTATCGCCGCGCGGCCCCGCCGTCGTTGGTGAAGATCGCCGTGCCGTTGCCGTAGCGACCCGCGTTGACCAGGTCGACTGCCTCCTCATACGTCCGGACCCGCACGATCGAGAGAACCGGTCCGAAGATCTCGTCCGTGTAGACGGTCATCTCCGGCCGGACGTCGTCGAACAGGGTGGGACCGAGCCAGAATCCGGCCCGGTCGCCGTCGGGCTCGACGGTCCGGCCGTCCACCACCAGCTTCGCGCCCTCGCGTACGCCTGCCGCCAGGTAGCCGGCGACCTTGTCGCGGTGCTCCCGGGTGACCAGCGGCCCCATGTCGCAGCCGCGGCGGCCGTCGCCGGTGCGAATCCGGGCCATCCGCTCGGTGATCCGCGTGATCAGCTCGTCGGCCACCGGCTCGACCGCGACGACGACCGAGATCGCCATGCACCGTTCGCCGGCCGAGCCGAATCCGGCGCTGACCGCCGCGTCGGCGGCCAGGTCGAGATCGGCGTCGGGCAGCACCACCATGTGGTTCTTCGCCCCGCCCAGCGCCTGTACGCGCTTGCCGTTGGCGGTGCCGCGCTCGTAGACGTACCGGGCGATCGGGGTCGAGCCGACGAACGACACCGACTTCACGTCCGGATGGTCCAGGAGCGCGTCGACCGCCTCCTTGTCGCCGTGCACGACGTTCAGGACGCCGTCGGGCAGCCCGGCCTCGCTGAACCACGCCGCGAGCAGCGTCGACGCCGTCGGGTCCTTCTCCGACGGCTTCAGGACGACCGTGTTGCCCGCCGCGATCGCGATCGGCACGAACCACAACGGCACCATCGCCGGGAAGTTGAACGGCGAGATCACGGCGGCGACGCCCAGCGGCTGGCGGATCGAGTACGAATCCACTCCGGTCGAGACGTTCTCGCTGAAGCCGCCCTTCAGGGCGGTCGGGATGCCACAGGCGTACTCGATGACCTCGAGGCCGCGTTGCACCTCGCCGGCGGCGTCGGACAGGACTTTGCCGTGCTCGGCGGTGATCGCGGCGGCGAGTTCGTCGCGCCGCTCGTGAACGAGCTGGCGCAGCGCGAACATGACGGCGGTGCGCTTGGCGAGCGAGGCGTCGCGCCAGGCGGGGAAGGCCTCGGCGGCAGCCGTGACCACGGCGTCGACGTCCGCCGACGACGCGAAGTCGACGTGCCCGGTGACTTCGCCCGTGGCCGGGTCGTAGAGATCGCCATGGCGGGCCGCGCCGCCCGGCCGCTCCCAGTCCTTGCCCTCGACGTAGTGCTTGACGTGCTTCACCGGGCCGCTCTTCACCGGGCCGCTCTTCACTGGGCCGCTCCGACCGTCTCGATGGCGTGGGCCAGGATGCCCAGCCCCTCCTTGGCCTCCGCCTCGGTCAGCGTGAGCGGCGGACCCATCCGGATCACGTTGCCGTAGAGACCGCCCTTGCCGACCAGCAGACCGGCCGCCTTGCACTCCTCCAGTACGCCCAACGTCGCGCGCGGCGACGGGGTCAGCGTCCCGGGTTCCACGAATTCGACGGCCAGCATCAGGCCCTTGCCGCGGACGTCGGCGACGATCGGCGACGCGGCCGCGATCTCGCGGAGTCCCCGGTGCAGCACCTCGCCGACGCGGGCGGCGTTGCCCTGCAGGTCGTGGTCGAGGATGTAGTCGAGGACCGCCGAGCCGGCCGCGCTGGAGATCGGATTGCCGCCGAACGTGTTGAACGAGGTCGCGGTCAGGCAGTCCATCACCTCGGGACGGGCCACCACCCCGCCGAGGGCGTATCCGTTGCCGATGCCCTTGGCGAAGGTCAGCATGTCCGGCACGGCGCCATGGGCCTGATAACCCCAGAAGTGCTCCCCCGTACGCCCCCAGCCGGTCTGCACCTCGTCGGAGACCCACAGGATGCCGTACTCGTCGAGGACTTCCTTGAGCGCGCCGAAGAAGCCGTCGGGCGGGGCGACGAACCCGCCGACGCCCTGAATCGGCTCCGCGATCAGGCAGGCGACGTCGCCGCTGGTCGTGGTGGCCAGCACCTCGCGCAGGTCCTCGACCGCCTTGCCGAGGTAGTCGGCGTCGGAGAGCCCGGCGAACAGTCCGCGCAGCCGGTCGCCGGAGTGCAGGTAGCTGACGTTGACCGGGGTCAGCGAGGACGCCGCCCAGCCGCGATTGCCCGTGACGCCGAGCGCGCCGAAGCTGCGCCCGTGGTACGAGTTGCGCATCGCCAGGATCTGATTGCTGCGGCGGACCTGGGTCGCCAGCAGCAGCGCCGTCTCGGTCGCCTCGGTGCCGGAATTGGCCAGGAACACCTTCGCGTCCGGGATGCCGGAGACCCGGGCGATCTTCTCGGCCAGCTCGACCTGCTGCCGGATCAGATACAGCGTCGAGGAGTGCGCGATGCCGGTGCCGACCTGACGGCGTACGGCGTCGGAGATCTCGGCGACGTCATAGCCGATGGACGTCGTCAGCACGCCGCCGAAGAAGTCCAGATAGGTACGCCCGCCGGCGTCGGTGACGCGGCAGCCCGCTCCCGTCACCAGCTCGATCGGTTCGGCGTACAACGGGCTGACCCAGGCGGGCAGGACGGCCCGGTGGCGGGCCAGCAGATCGTCGGTGGTTGCCATGCCACAGCGTCCCATCGGCCCCGGTCGAACACAACGAACAGGCTGTCAGGCGTACGCGGTGATGAATGACACAGCGTTGGGCGGACAATCGGTGGCGGTAACCCGTTCGCCTGCCCCGATCACCTGCGGATAGTGTCGGATCGTGATCGAGATCCGGCGTACCACCCTTGACGACTGGCAATCCTGGAAAGCCCTGCGGCTCAACGCCTTGCGGCTGGCTCCCACGGCCTACGGCGAGACGTACGCCAATGCCGTCGACGCCGACGATCACTACTGGCACCGCTGGTGGCTCGAGCGCGGCGACGACGCCCTGCGCAGCATCGGCTACCTCGACGGCGTACCGGCAGGTCAGATCGCCTGCGCCGAGGTTCCGGAGTTCCCCGAGCCGCTGATCCTCGGGATGTGGGTCGAGGAGAGCATGCGCGGCACCGGGGTCGCCGGCGCGCTGGTCGACGACACCCTGGAGTGGGCGCGGGCCAAGGGTTTCCCCCGCATCCGCCTTGGGGTCACCGAGGGCAACGAGACTGCCCGAAAGCTCTACCTACGCCACGGCTTCACCTCGCTCGGCGAGTTCGAGCCGCTGCACTCGCACCCCGACCTGCGGATCGAGTGGATGGCGCGGGACCTGTAGCTCCCTACTCCGAGCGGATGGCCTCCCAGGCCAGCAAGGCGACGTGCAGCGACAAGCAGGCCGGCACGGAGTCGAGGTCGACGTCGAGGACCCGCCCGATCCGGGCCAGCCGCTCGTAGAAGGCCGGCCGGGACAGGTGCGCCGCGGCCGCCGCGATCGACTTGTTGCGCCCGGACTCCAGATAGATCCGCAGCGTCGGCAGCAACGGATCACGCGGATGCTTCGCGTCGTACGCGAGCAGCGCACCGAGCTGGCGTTCGACGAAGGTCTGTAGGCGAGGCTCGTCGCGCAGCAGGTGCAGCAGCCCGGCGAGCCCGACGTTGGGCAGCCGCAGCACCGGGACGGCGCTGGGGGTGTCGTGGCGGGCGGCGTCGGCGACCTGACGGGCCTCGACGAGCGATCGGCGCGCCTCCCGCAGACTGTCCACACCAGACCCAGCCGCGACGAGGACCTCTTCACGACCCCGGCGCAACGCCGCGGCGAACCTCTCCAGGGCGGCGTCCTCGTCGGCGGCCGACTTCACCGCCAGCAGCACGCCGACCACGTGGTCGTCGAGCACCCCCGTCAACCCGGTCAGCTTCGCCTCGCGTACGCCCTGGGTCGCCGCGTCGGCGAGGTCCCGCATCCGGGCTTGTATGGCGGTGACCTCGCTCTTGTCACCGTCACGTCGCCGGCCGTCCGCGCTGTCGCGGTCGCCCCGCGCACTGTCGCGCTCGTCCCGGCCCTGGGTGGGGTCGGGCTGGCTCTTGTCGCGGTCAGCCCGGCGGGGGGACAGCGGCCGGATCACGACGCCGACGAGCCGCCGACGATCGACGGTCACCCCCAGCGCCCGCGCCCGCAGGGCGACCTCGTCCACCGGCAGGCTGTGATCGAGCAGGGCGGCCAGCAGCGTGCCGTGCAACTGCCGTTCCAGCCCCTCCTCGTCGCGCTGGATCAACCGGCCCAAGGCCAGCGTCGAGGCGGCCCGCTCCACCAGGATCGTCAGCCGGGTCGGCGGCGCCCCCTCTGACGGCCAGCGCAGCAGCAACCGGCCCCAGTCCTGCCCCCGGGCCCCGACCATGGTGACCAGCCAGCCCGCGTCCGGGTCGTAACCGGTCCGGCCGGTGACGCGTACCTGGCGTGAATGCTGCTCCCAGCCGTCCAGGAGCGGTTCGGCCCGGCCTCCGGCCGCGTCGAAGGCGAGCACCTTGCGGCCCAGGTTCTCCAAGACCACCGGGCACCCCGACAACTGCGCCGCCTG
This sequence comes from Hamadaea sp. NPDC051192, assembly GCF_040682475.1. Taxonomy (NCBI): domain Bacteria; kingdom Bacillati; phylum Actinomycetota; class Actinomycetes; order Micromonosporales; family Micromonosporaceae; genus Hamadaea; species Hamadaea sp. NPDC051192. Next base: position 59,412 of record NZ_JBFBAZ010000038.1, on the reverse strand, counting down.
GTGCACGACCTCGGCCGGTTCGGCGCCCTCCACGCTCAGCTCGGTGAACCGCTGGTGGATCTCCTCGGTCGCCCGCAACTCGGTCAGCTGCGCGTCGACGATGCGGGCGTGCACCGCCTCGGTGATCTGCACGAACGGGGTCGGCCGTCGCAGCTCCACCAGGGGCAGCCCGAGCTTCTCGGCGGCCACCGCCATCACCCGGGGCACCGTCGACGGGTAGCGCCGGCCCAGCTCGACGACCAGCCCGGACACGCCGACCTCAGCCAGCTCCCGGACGAACGCCCGGATGCCGTCGTCGTCCGCGGGCAGGCCGATCCCGGTGGTCAGCACCAGCTCCCCGCCCCGGAGCAGGCTGGCGATGTCGGGCACCTCCGACGAGTGCACCCAGCGGACCGCCCGGTCGAAGTGCTCGGCGCCGGCGACCACGCGCGGCGACCCGACCTGCATCGCGTCGAGCGCCACGACCTCGCGTACGGTCGGGTATCCGGGCGCGGTCACGGCTGGGCCCGTCGCGTCATGGCCGCGTCAGCTCCCAGCAGGCCACGGCCGTCGCGGCCGCCACGTTGAGCGAGTCGACGCCGCGATGCATCGGGATGACCACGCGGGCATCGCTCGACTTGAGCGCCCCCGCGGTCAGCCCCGGCCCCTCGGCGCCCATCAGCAAGGCTGGTCGTCGCCGCTGTTCGGACGACAGCTCGTGCAACGAGATCGCGTCCGGCGCGGGAGTCATCGCCAGCACCGTGAAGCCGGCCTCCCGCAGCACGTCCAGCCCGTGCGGCCAGGGGTCGAGCGTGGCGTACGGGATGGCGAAGACCTCACCCATGCTGACCCGGACGCTGCGGCGATACAACGGGTCGGCACAGGTCGGCGAGAGCAGCACGGCGTCCATGCCGAGCGCCGCGACGCCCCGGAAGATCGCCCCGATGTTCGTGTGGTTGTTGATGTCTTCCAGCACCACCACCCGCCTGGCCTGGGCCAACACCTCGGCGACGCTCGGCAGGGTCTTGCGATGGAAGCTGGCCAGGACGCCCCGGTGCACGTGGAAGCCGGTGATCTGCTGCAGCAGAGCGGCGTCGGCCCCGTAGACGGCGGCCTCCCCCAGCCCGCCCTGGGCCAGATCGGCCAGCTGCGCGGCCCGCTTGGCCTCGATCAGTACGCTCCGAGGCCGATACCCGGCCGCCAGCGCCCGGCGCAGCACCAGCTCGCCCTCGGCGATGAACAGCCCGTTCGGCGGCTCCCAGCGCGTCCGCAGCTCCAGATCGGTCAGCGCCCGGTAGTCGGCGATGCGGTCGTCCGCCGGGTCGGTGATCAGCTCCACGCCGCCATTCTGCCCGGTACGCGCGGAGCGCGGGCCCGCCGTGGCGGGCCCGCGCTCGTTCGGCTCGAAAACGTCAGGCCGTGGGCGGGGTCTGGCCGGAGGCCGCCTCGCCAGCCGCCTTCGCCTCGCCCTCGATCTTGGCGACCTCGTCCGCCGCCTTCTTCGCCGCCTCGACGACCTCGGTGGTGTCCACGCTCGCCGCCGGACGGGCGGGGCGCTCCGACGCCGGTGCCGGCGGGTGGAGGCCGCCGAAGGCGTTGCTGATGCCCTCCAGGGCGCGGCTCAGCTCGGCCGGGACGATCCACAGCTTGTTCGAGGCGCCCTGGGCGATCTGCGGCAGCGCCTGCAGGTACTGGTACGCCATGACCGTGCTGTCCATGTCGGCGGCGTGGATGGCGCTGACGACCGTCTCGATCGCCTTCGCCTGACCGGCCGCCTGCAGGATGCGGGCCTGCCGGTCACCGTCGGCGCGCAGCACCGCGGCCTGCTTGTCACCCTCGGCGGTCAGGATCTGGGACTGCTTGACGCCCTCGGCGGTCAGGATCGCCGCGCGGCGATCCCGCTCGGCCCGCATCTGCTTCTCCATCGAGTCGCGGATGCTGGGCGGCGGCTCGATCGCCTTGATCTCGACCCGGGTCACCTTGACGCCCCAGCGGCCGGTGGTCTCGTCGAGTACCACCGACAGGTGCCGGTTGACCTCCTCGCGGCTGGTCAGCGCGCGCTCCAAGTCCATCGAGCCGATGACGTTACGCAGCGTGGTGACGGTCAGCTGCTCGATCGCCTGCAGGAAGTTGGCGATCTCGTAGGTCGCCTTCACCGGGTCGACGACCTTGAAGTACAGCACCGTGTCGATGGAGACCACCAGGTTGTCCGAGGTGATCACCGGCTGCGGCGGGAAGCTGACCACCTGCTCACGCAGGTCCACCTTGGTGCGTACGGCGTCGATGAACGGCACCAGGATGTTCAGGCCGGGCGTCAGGGTCCGGTGGTACTTGCCGAGCCGCTCGACGACGTCGTTGCGCTGCTGCGGCACCTGACGCACCGAGCGCAGCAGCGTGATGACCACGATCAGCGCGACGATCCCGATGACGAGATACAGAAACACCGTGACTGGGTTGTCCATGTCAGTCCTTCCCCACCTTCAAGGTGGCACCGTCTACCTCGATCACACGGACGCGCTCTCCCGGCTCGTACGCCCGGGAGGCGTCGTAGGGCCGCGCCCGCCACAACTCACCACTCAGGTTGACCTGGCCGTTCTCGACATCGACCCGCTCCATGACGACCGCTTCGGAGCCGAGGATGGTCGAGACGCCGATCTTGACCTGGTGTGAGTTGCGATAGAACCGGTTCTTGATCCACGGCCGCACGAAGAACAGCGCGAGCCCCGAAACGACCGCGAAAACCAGCAGTTCGCCCACGATGCCGAGCCCCAGCACACCGGCCAGGGCCGCGGCGGCCGCGCCAGCGGCCAGCATGAGCAGCACAAAGTCTCCCATGAAGAGCTCGCCGACGACGAGCGCTCCGGCGGCGATCAGCCACCATCCCCAACTCTCCACAGCATGATCGTGGCACGTCGGGGCAAGTCCTGTAAGCCCGGGCCGCATCTGCTGCCCGGGGTGGGCCGTTCGGGCTTACCCCACCCGGCCGTTTCGGCGATCGCGATAACGGCTAGCGTCGGCGCGGCGTTGATCGGACGAACCCTGCACAACCCGTCGAACCCGGAGGTGCCCGTTGCTGCCGCAGACCTCGCTCGCCCTCGACCAGCTCGTGGCCCGCGCTCAGGCGGCCGGACGCGCCCCGTGCGTGGCCGCCGCCGTCGTGCGGGCCGGAGAACTGGCCCACGTGGCCGGGGCCGGGACGGTGCTGGACCGGCCGGCCGACGGCGCCTCGGTGGCGAACGTCCAGTTCCGGATCGGCTCGATTTCCAAGACGATGACCGCCGTCCTGCTCCTCCAGCTGCGCGATCAAGGTCTGCTGTCCCTGGACGACCTGCTCTACCGGCACCTGCCCGGTACGCCGGTCGGCAGCAACGTGACGCTCCGGCAGCTGCTGGCGCACTCGGCCGGGCTGCAGCGGGAGCCGGACGGGGCCTGGTGGGAGCGCACCGACGGCGGTGACATCGAGGACCTGCTGGCCGCGCTGACCCCGGAGAAGCTGGCCCTGGCACCGCACCACGGCTACCACTACTCGAACCTGGCGTACGGGCTGCTCGGGGCGGTCCTGCACCGGGTCACCGGGCTCACCTGGGCCGAACTGCTCCAGCAGCGCCTGCTCACGCCGCTCGGGATGACCCGGACCAGCTATCACCCGGCCGACCCGTTCGCGCCCGGCTACGTCGTGCACCCCTGGCTGGACACGCTGCGGGAGGAGCCCCGCTCGGACACCGGCGCGATGGCCCCCGCCGGGCAGCTGTGGTCCACGCCGGTCGACCTGACGAAGTGGGCGGCGTTCCTGGCCGATCCGGACCCGGCCATCCTGGAACCGGCCACGCTCCGCGAGATGTCCGCTCCCGTGGTGATGAACGACCTGGACACCTGGAGCGGCGGCCATGGCCTCGGCATCGAGCTGTACCGCGAGGGCGAGCGCGTTTACCTCGGCCATGGCGGATCGATGCCGGGCTACCTGGCCGCGCTCGTCGTCCACCGGCCCAGCCGCACCGGCGTGGTCGCCTACGCCAACGCGTACACGCTGCACGGCAAGTCCCTGGGCCGGCTCGCCTTCGACATGATGGCGACCGTCCTGGACGGCGAACCCGAGGCGATCGCCCCGTGGCGGCCCGCCGCGCAGCCGCCGTCCGACGTGGCCGACCTGCTGGGCCGCTGGTGGTGGATGGGCCGCGAGTACGAGGTCCGCCACGACCTGGCGACCGGTCAGCTCGTGCTCGGCTCGGTGACCCGGCCCCGCCCCGAGGTCCGCTTCCGCCCCGAGGGCAAGGATCGCTGGCGCGGGATCTCCGGCGAGCACGACGGCGAGATCCTGGCCGTCCTGCGCGACGGGGACGGCGTACCGACGGCGCTGGACATCGCGACCTTCGTGTTCCGCCGCGCGCCGCTGCTCGGCGACTAGCGCCCCCGCCAGCTACCGCCGCGCGCCGCTGCTCGCCGACTCCCCCCGCCAGCGTTGATCATGGAGTTTGCCACCCCGACACACCGTCGAGACCACAGTTAACTCCATGATCAACGGGGTGGGGCGGTCACGAAGTCGATGAGGCGTTCGACCGCCCCGATCAGCGGCGTCTCCAGGTCGCGGTAGCTGTTCACCCGGCTCAGGATCAGCCGCCACAGGTCCGCGGGCTCGGCCACGCCCAGCGCCGCGCACACCCCCTCCTTCCAGGGGGTGCCACGCGGCACCTGCGGCCACGCCGCGATGCCCACCGACGCCGGCTTCACGGCCTGCCAGACGTCCACGTAGGGATGCCCGGTCACCAGCACGTGGGGGTCGGTCACCGCGGCCACGATCCGGCTCTCCTTGCTCCCGGTCACCAGATGATCCACGAGTACGCCGAGCCGGGCGTCCGGCCCCGGCGAGAACTCGGCGACCCGGCGCCGCAGGTCGTCCACGCCGTCGAGGGGTTCCACGACGACGCCCTCGACCCGCAGGTCGTCACCCCAGACCCGTTCGACCAGAGCGGCGTCGTGCAGTCCCTCGACCCAGATCCGGCCCGCACGGGCGACCCGGGCGCGCTGTGGTCCCACCGCGACGGAGCCCGACGCGGTCAGCTTCAAGCCGCCGTCCGCAGTGGACCGAGCCGGGCGGGTCAGCGTGACGGTGACCCCGTCGAGCAGGAACGCCGCCGGTTCCAGCGGGAACAGCCGGCGGTTGCCATGCCGGTCCTCCAGGATGACGGCCTGGCCCTCGAAGCCCACCACGGCTCCGCAGAATCCGGAGTCGGCATCCTCCACGACCATCTCGGCTTCGGCCTCGTGCACCGGGATCACCCGCCGGGGGCGTCGGCCCCCGGCGAGCACATCGTCATAGCGTCCCACGAGGGGTCATGCTACTGGCGGCTGTTCCTCCGGCCCGGTGTGCAGCGCCAGCCGGTCGAGGACGAACACGCCCACCACCGCGACCGCGGCCGCGACGAGCAGCCAGCCCGGGATCGGGTACATCCAGCCGACCATCGAGTCCATGTCGCGGCTGAAGGCGTACTGGGAGGTCTGGCGCACCGCCCAATACGGCAGGCTGCCGTAGTCGGCGTCGACGGTCACCAGCAGCGTCCAGAGCAGATCCTGCGCCTGGACCACCCAGGTCACCAGGGCGACCAGGCCGATCGTCGGAGCCGCCGTACGCCACGCGCGCCACGGACGGTCCTGAGTCGACAGTCCACGGAACAGGACGGCGGACAGTACCAGCGCCGGGATGCTCAGCGACGACGGCGGGATCGCCCTCAGGAAGGCCAATGCCACGTTGTCGCTGCCGTCCGGCCGCCACAGGTGGGCGTACGCGTCGACCATCAGCGGGGCCAATCCGACGAACAACCACGGCGCGAACGGCAGGAGCAGCAGGTGACTCCGCGTACCGAGGGGACGCAGCCCGCCGATGCCGAACCCGGCCAGCACGGCCGCGCCCACGCCCACCACCGTGGAGACCAGCGGCGGCGCCCAGGTGAAGAAGATCGGCCCGGCCACGCCGTCGGGCAGCTCGCCGAAGTCGGCCAGCCGCAGCAGCCACGGGCCGAGGCCGAGCAGACCGAACAGGAGCACCCCGCCGCCCACGACGGCGGTCGCGACCGTCCAGCCCGGTTTCGACCCCGATTCGGCGTTCTCCACGCGTACCAGTCGGGCTTGCATCGCAACCACCGCAGCCGTGACCAGAACTCCGAGGATCGCCAGCACCACGAGCAGGACGACGCTGCCCGCCGCGGCGAGCCCGAACCGGGCGGTCTGGAAGGCCTCGGTGTAGATCTGGAGGACCGGCGGCGCGTCGTCGCGCGGGCTGCGCAACAGCAGCGGGAACGCCGCGGACTGCAGGACCAGCGCGATCGACGACGCGCCGAGGATCAGCGCGACCAGGCCGCCGGTGACCGCGACCCGGCGGCCCGCCCGCAGCACCAGCAGGTACGCCACCGCGCCGATCCCGCTCAGCAGCCCGAAAGCGGCGAGCAGCGCGACGACGAAGTTCCCGGCCACCGGGTGTTCGAAGTAGGTGCGCGCCGAGTCGCCGGTCAGCGTGAGGAACCAGGCGACCGCGACGGCGCTCGACGCCAACGCCGACAACGGCAGCGCGAAGCCGATCCACACCAGACGACGGCCGACACGCCCGGACCGATGCGCGAGGAACGCGATTCCGCCGCCGACGACGATGGCGACCGCGGCGGCGGCGAGTCCCAGCCCTACGGCGACCAGCGTGCCGCTGCCGTAGAACCGATCAAGGTGGCCATAGTTTTCCAGCCCGATGAATTCCGAGTTCTCCTTGAGGAACCGGGCGTTGTGCAGGCTCGTCCAGAACAGCCGCACAGTCGGTACCACATAGCCCGAACACAGCAGCAGGAGCGCGGGAATCGTGAGGAGGAGGCCGAGCAAGGGCGTACGCCGCACTGGCGTCGGGGTGTCTACCACGGGAGCACATCGTAGGTGATATCTGTCCGGGGCGGTGGGGAGCGTATTCTGAGCAGCATGTCTGCTGCGGCGCACTCGGTCGCCCTCGCCGAACGCCGCTCGGCCCGCTTCGTCGCGTGGTGCCGAGCCTGGCGCGCGGGCCTCACGTCCTTCGACGACGCGATCGACGCGATCGAGTCGCCGCCCGACGGCACGAGCGAGGAACACGTCGCGGCAGACCTGCCCGGCACCTGGTCCGACCTGCCGCTACGGGAGGCACTCCCGCATTTGCGGCAGTTGCATCCGGACGAGATCAGGCTGACCCTGCCCGCGCCGGGCGACCCCGACGGGCTCGGTCCCGGCGACTTCACCGGCGCGGCGCTGGTCGCCGGGGAAGGCGTACTGGCGGGGATGCTCGGCTTGGCGCCACAGGCGCAGGAACACGTCTCCGGCTCCGGCGACGTCTTCCTGACGATCCGGTGGACGGCGTACCAGCTGCCACCGATGCCCGTCACCGGTCCGAAGCCGACGGTCCGGCAGGCCGAGGGCGAGCTGTCGCTGGCCGTCCAGGACACCACCGCGAAACTCGCCAAACTCGACGTAGCGCGGTGGCGGCCGGAGTTGGCCGGGGCGATCAGCGCCCTCCGGCGACCGACCGAGGCCGATCTGCCCCCGGGCTACGACGTCCCCGCCCGGCGGCTGTACGCGCGGACGCTGCTGCTGGAGCGCGTACTGATCCTGGCCGGGCAGGAAGCGCCCGGTGGCGCGCTGAACAGTTTCGAGGCGCAGCAACGGGATGAGGCGTTGCGGCCGCTGGCCACCGCCTGCCGGCGGGGCGTCGCGGCCGCGATCAACTCCGATCTGGTCCTGTAGAACGCGATCAGAAAACCCGATCAGACCTCGGCGATGAGGTCGGCGACCGAGCCGACCACGCGCGAGGGCCGGAACGGGTAGCGCTCCATGTCCTCCTTGGTGCTGATCCCGGTCAGCACGAGGAACGTCTGGAGGCCCGCCTCCAGTCCACACAGGATGTCGGTGTCCATCCGGTCGCCGATCATCGCCGCCGACTCCGAGTGCGCGCCGATCTTGTTGAGCGCCGAGCGCATCATCATCGGGTTGGGCTTGCCCACGAAGTACGGCTCGATGCCGGTCGCCTTCGTGACCAGTGCCGCGACCGAGCCGGCGGCCGGCAGCGCACCCTCGTTCGAAGGACCGGTCGCGTCGGGGTTGGTGCAGATGAACCGCGACCCGTTGTTGATCAGGCGGATCATCATCGTGATCGCCTCGAAGCTGTAGTTGCGGGTCTCGCCCAGCACCACGTAGTCCGGCTTGTAGTCGGTGAGGATGTAACCGGCGTTGTGCATCGCGGTCGTCAGGCCCGCCTCGCCGATCACGTACGCCGTCCCGCCGGGCCGCTGGTCGGCCAGGAACTGCGCCGTCGCCAGCGCCGACGTCCAGATGGCGTCCTCCGGCAGGTCGAACCCGAGCCGGGTCAGCCGGGCGTGCAGATCCCGGGGCGTGTAGATCGAGTTGTTCGTCAGGACGAGGAACGGCTTACCAGAGGCGCGCAGCCGCCCGATGAACTCGGTCGCTCCCGGCACCGGCACGCCCTCGTGCACGAGCACGCCGTCCATGTCGGTCAGCCAGCTCTCGATCGGCTTCCGTTCGGTCATCCGCCCACACCTATCCGCGCCTCGCGGGCGCCGGACAACACCCGGCCCCGCACGTCTGTATCGCCGAAAGCCTACCGAGCCCGGGTGTCGGCCGTGTATCGGACGGCGCTGTTGCCTGCGGTGCGGCCGTCGCCTCGCGGACGAGATCGGTGATCATCCGCACGAAGCGGGGATCGGTGCCCGGGGTCGCCGCGCGGGCGTACGCCAGACCCAGCTCGGCCGCCGTCGCGGCGGCCTCGTTGTCCAGGTCCCAGATGACTTCGAGGTGGTCGGAGACGAACCCGATCGGGCTCACCACGACCGCTTTCTCCGCAACCGTCCGGAGGTGGTCGTTGACGTCCGGCTCCAGCCACGGCACCTGCGGCGGGCCGGACCGGGACTGCCAGACGAGGTCCCAGGCGAGGTCCGGCGCGGCGCGCTCGGCGACCAGCCGGGCGACCTCCCTCAGCTGCGCCTCGTACAGACCGGCTGACTGCACTCCCGGCGGCTCAGCCAAGCCTTCCCCGGCAGGTCCGGCCGTACGCGCCATGGACAGCGGGATCGAGTGCGCCGTGAAGACGATCCGAGCCGGGCCCGGCCCGACCTTCGCCAACGCGGCCCGGACGGCGTCCACGTGCGGCTCGACGAACCCGGGACGGTCGTAGAAGTGCGGCAGCTTGACGACCTCGGGCGCGCCCGGACCGACCTTGGCCCGGGCCGCCGCGATGTCCTCCAGATACTGCCGGCACGACGAATATCCGGCGTACGCGCTCGTCGCGAGCCCGACCGCGAACTCGACGCCGTCATCGCGCATCTGCGCCAGGGTGTCGGCGAGCATCGGCTGCCAGTTGCGGTTGCCCCAGTAGAGGGGCAGGCCGACGCCCTGGTCCCGGAAGTCGGCCTCGATCGCCCGCAGGAGCGCCCGGTTCTGCTCGTTGATCGGCGAGACGCCGCCGAAGTGCTGGTAGTGCTCGGCGACTTCGAGCAGCCGCTCCTCCGGGACACCGCGCCCGGCGGTCACGTTGCGCAGGAACGGCATCACGTCGTCGGGACCTTCCGGCCCCCCGAACGACAGCAGCAAAAAGGCGTCTACTGGCACGAAGCCAGACTAGCCAGCCATGGCGTGATAGCCACCGTCGACGTGGACGATCTCACCCGTGGTGGCCGGGAACCAGTCCGACAGCAGCGCCACGACGGCCTTGGCGGCCGGCTCGGCGTTGGTCAACTCCCAGCCGAGCGGGGCGCGGTTGGCCCAGGACTCCTCGAACTTCTCGAAGCCCGGGATGGACTTGGCCGCCATGCTGCGCAGCGGACCGGCCGAGACGAGATTGCTGCGGATGCCCTGCGGGCCGAGGTACTGCGCGAGGTAGCGGCTCGCCGACTCCAGCCCGGCCTTGGCCACGCCCATCCAGTCGTAGACCGGGTACGCCACGGTCGCGTCGAAGGTGAGCCCGACGATCGAGGAACCCTGGTGCATCAACGGCAGCAGCGCCGTGGCGAGCGACTTGTAGGAGTACGTCGAGGCGTGCACCGCGGCGGCCACGTCCTCCCACTTCGTCTCCAGGAAGTTGCCGCCCAACGCGGTCTGCGGCGCGAAGCCGATCGAGTGCACGACGCCGTCGAGGGTCGGCAGGTGTTCGCGTACCTTGTCGGCGATGCCGGCGAGCTCCTCGGCGTTGGTCACGTCGAGCGGGATGACCGGCGCCTGTTTGGGCAGCCGCTTGGCGATCCGCTCCACGAGGGTCGGCCGCGGGTACGCCGTCAGCACGATCTCGGCGCCCTGCTCCTGAGCCACCCTCGCCACGCTGAACGCGATGGACTGATCGGTGATGACGCCGGTGACCAGGATCTTCTTGCCTTCGAGCAGCACGCTGTCTCCCTAACTCCGTACGGGGTGGTGAAAGTCAGTGGCCCATGCCGAGGCCGCCGTCGACCGGGATGACCGCCCCGGTGACGTAACCGGCGCTGTCCCCGGCCAGCCAGGTGCACGCCCCGGCGACCTCGTCGGGCGTGGCCATCCGGCCCAGCGGAATGGCCTTCTTGTACTCCGCCTGCCGCTCCTCGGGGAGCTTCGCGGTCATGTCGGTCTCGATGAACCCGGGCGCGACCACGTTCGCCGTGATGTTGCGGCTGCCCAGCTCCCGAGTGATCGACCGGGCCATGCCGACCAGGCCGGCCTTGCTCGCCGCGTAGTTCACCTGGCCGACGCCGCCGTAGAGGCCCACCACCGACGAGATGAAGATCATCCGGCCCCAGCGGCCGCGGACCATCTTGGTCGACGCGCGCTTGGCGCAGCGCCAGGCCCCGGTGAGGTTGGTCTCCAGCACCCGGCCGAACTGCTCCTCCGACATCCGCATCAGCAGCGTGTCGTCGGTGATCCCGGCGTTGGCGACCAGCACCTCGACCGGGCCGAGCTCCTGCTCGACCGTGGCGAACGCGGCGTCGACCGCGGCCGGGTCGGTGATGTCGCAGGTCACCGGGAACAGGTCCGGCGCCGTCGCCGCGTCCCACGAGCCACGGTGGGTGATCGCCACCCGGTCGCCCTGCTTGGCGAACGCCTGGGCGATGGCCAAGCCGATGCCGCGATTGCCGCCGGTGACCAGTACGGTGCGAGCCACGCCTGCTCCCTAGTGCGAGTCCGATGAGCTTCCGCGATGAGCCTAGAGGTCGCCGAACGGGACGCCGTGGCGAGGGCGACGCAGAAAACCACCTACAGATCTTGTAGGTTTCCCACAACGTGGCTGAGGGGCCCAACCCCGCCCGTCCGGTCGGGTGATCTTTGCGGCGAGTCGGGTGACCCAAGTGGAACCGGCCCTGAGACAGGAGCTATCATCTGCGTCGGGACTTTCGTCCGTTTCCGACAAGGACGCGCCCTTCGGCGCCCGGCCTACAGGAGGTGATCGCTGTGCGAAATAGCGATCCTTCCAGTCGTGGCTGGGCTGCTTTCCGCGGATAACTCCGCGCCTCGCGCCCACCCGCCCAGCATCCGCTCCGCCGTTCGGCGGGGCTACGTGTGTGCTGGCCGGGCCTCGTCCAGCCATGACGTTCAGCGGCCTGCTTCGCGCAGGTAACCCGTTCTGTGCCCGAACCGGAACCCGCTGGAGTTCACCATGAGCCGATTCCTCGCACCACTCGGATTCACCCTCGCCTGCCTCTGGGTCTTCACCCTCTTCGTCCTTGCGTCTCGATAACGGCCGCTATTTGGCCCCTGGCGGCGTTGCTCGCCACCTTGCTGCCCCCAGGCAACGGCGGTGTCGTGCGCCTTGCCAGGAACCAAATATCAGCCGTTCTCGTCCCTGATCGAGAATCATTCATAGAGCACGGGTCAGCCGCCGCGGTGTAGCGCGGCCCTCGGCGCAGATCACGGCTATGCACGCTTCTCGAGGCTGGGAAGCCTGCATAACGGTGATCTGCAGCAACCGGCTCGGCGTCAGGGGAGGCGGGAGCCCCAGAGCAGGGACAGGCCGGCCGCGCAGAGGCCGAAGAGCAGGGCTGCCCCGGCGGCCCAGGCCGTGACCTCGCGCGTCTGCTTGCGATGGCCTACGGACGAGCCGAGGTCTTCGTACACCTGCTTGAGTTCGCGCGCGCTCGCGGCCTCGGCGAAGTAGCCGCCGGTCGACTCGGCGAGCTGCGCCAGCGCCTCCCGGTCCACCGGGACGCGTTGCGGCATGCCGCCGATGTCGACCATGCCGTCGTCGGTGCCGAACGCGATCGTGGAGACCGGCACGTCCGCCTCGGTCGCCGCCGCGGCCGCGTCCTCGGTCGGCCGGCCGGCGGTCCGGTAGCCGTCGGAGAGCAGCAGGATTCGCGCCGGCGGCGCGCCCTGCGCTCCGTCCGGGGGCACCGTGCGGATCGCGTCGAGTGCGGTGAAGACCGCCTCGCCGGTCGCGGTCGCCTCGTCGAGCTGCAGGCTCTGGATCGCGTTCACCACCTGATCGCGGTCCTTGCCTGGGGAGACCAGCACGTTCGCGGACTTCGCGAAGGACACCAGACCCAGGTTGTACGCGGCCGGCACCTCGCGCGCGAAGCTGATCGCGGCCTCCTGGGCGGCCTGGATCCGCGAGGGCTCGACGTCCTTGGACTCCATCGACAGCGACACGTCGATGGCCAGCACGATGGTCGCCCGTTCCAGCGGCACCTGCATGGCCAGAGCCGGGCGGGCGGTCGTCAGCGCCAGCGTCAGCAGGCATAGCAGCAGCGCCGCCGCCGTGACGTGGCGCTTGTAGCCGATCCCCTTGGGCGCCAACGTCTTCAGCAGGTCCACGTTGGAGAAGCGGACGGCGTTGACGCGCTTTCGGTACTGCCGATAGACGTAACCTCCGGCGACGGCCACCACCGGCAGGAGGAACAGCAGCGCCCACGGCTGCAGGAAACTCACCATGTAGCCAACCCCGCTCCTCAGCGAACCTCGGCTCGCCGGTTGTGCCGATGCCGGCGCGCCGCGACGAAGTTCACGATGTCCAGCAGCCAATCGCGGTCGGTGCTCAACCGCAGATGCGCCGCGCCCGCCGACCGGAGCGTCCCGGACACCTCGGCCCGCTGCTCGGCCGCGGCGGCGGCGTACGCCCCGGCCAGGCGCTCGGTCACGTCGACCTCGTGCACTTGACCGCTCTCCGGGTCGGCCACCTCGATCACGCCGACGGCGGGCAGTTCCAGCTCACGCGGATCGACGATCTCGACGGCCAGGATGTCGTGGCGTACCGCCAATCGGGAGAGCGGACGCTGCCACGACCGGGCGTCACCCAGGAAGTCGGAGATGATCACGACCAGCCCGCGTCGGCGCGGCGGCCGCATCAGCCCGTCGAACAGCTCGCCGAGATCGGCCCGCCCCGGACGCATCTCCAGCCCGGCGATCGCGTGCATGAGCGACTGCGCGCCCCGCTGGCCGCCCCGGGCCGGGATGCGGCGTACGCCGTCGCCCGTGCAGACCAGAGCGCCCGCACGGTTGCCGCCACGCACGGTCAGGTGGGTCATGGCCGCCGCCGCGGCCAGCGCCACGTCCCACTTGCGCATCCGGGCGGTGCCGAAGTCCAGGCTCGCCGACGCGTCGATCGCCAGCCACGTCTCCAGTTCCCGGTCCGCCTCGGTCAAACGCACATGGGGCACCGTGGTACGCGCGGTGACGGGCCAGTCCATCCGGCGTACGTCGTCGCCGGCGCGGTATTCGCGGGACTCCCCCGCCTCGCTGCCCGGTCCGGGCAACAGACCGAGGTAGTCGCCTTGGAGCAGGCCGTCGAGCCGGCGGGTCACCTGCAGGTGCAGGCGCGCCAGCACTGCGGTCTGGGCCGGGGAGATCACCGTCGGTCGGCCTGCTGCCGGGGCGCCACCGAGGGCAGCGGGACGGTCTCGAGGATGCGCTCGACGATGCGGTCCGGCGGGACGTCGTCGGCGAGCGCGTCGTAGCTGAGGACCAGCCGGTGTCGCAGAACGTCCGGAGTCAGCTCCTGGATGTCCTGCGGCAGGACGTAGTCGCGCCCGCGCAGCAATGCCAGCGCCCGGGCCGCCCGCACCAGGCCCAACGAGGCTCGGGGGCTGGCTCCGTATTGGATCAGCTGCGCGACGTCTTCCATGCCGTGCTCAGCCGGGGCCCGGGTGGCGGTCACCAGGCGTACCGCGTAGTCGACCAGAGCATTGTGGACGAACACATGATCGGCCCGGGTCTGCAGCCCGATCAGGTCGACCGGGTTGAGCACCTGCGCCGCCGACGGCGGGGCCACCCCCATCCGGTAGACGATCTCGCGCTCCTCCAGGTCCGACGGGTAGCCGACGAGCACCTTCAGCAGGAATCGGTCGCGCTGCGCCTCGGGCAGCGGGTAGACCCCCTCCTGCTCGATCGGGTTCTGAGTGGCCATCACCAGGAACGGGTTCGGCACGTCGTGCCGGGCGCCGCCGAGCGAGACGTGCCGCTCGGCCATCACCTCCAGCAGTGCCGACTGCACCTTGGCCGGAGCCCGGTTGATCTCGTCGGCGAGCAGGAAGTTCACGAAGACCGGACCGAGTTCCACGTCGAAGGACTCGGTCGACTGCCGGTAGATCCGGGTGCCGACGATGTCGGCCGGGACGAGGTCCGGCGTGAACTGGATACGCGCGAAGGTGCCGCCGACGGTCTCGGCGAGCGTCTCCACCGCGAGCGTCTTCGCCACCCCCGGTACGCCCTCCAGCAGGCAGTGCCCCCGAGCGAGCAGCGCCACGAACATCCGCTCGAGCAGCAGATCCTGGCCGACGATGACCTTCTTGACCTCGAAGAGCGCCCGTTCGAGCAGCGACGCGTCCTGAGCCGGCGGTATCGGATGCCCGTTGAGCGCTTCCGGGCCGGCGGGGCCCGCATCAGATGTGCCGTTTTCGGTGACGAGCACGCCCTCGACGAGATCGAGATCGGAACCGAGACTCTTCTCCGTCACTGATCGCCTCCAGAGAGTGACGCAACTATCCGCATAAGGGTGTCATAAGGGAACAATTGCCACCAGGACCGCCGCGCGGGCGCCCCGGGCCGACGGCTGGGTCCGGCCGATCAGGCACATGGCGGGACTGGACACGCACCCCGCAAATGTGGTTAGTATTTGCGCGTCGCCGGACGACTTCCCCCGTGGTCGTCCGGCGCTTTATCTCTACTGCTATGACTACTCATTCGAGCGATCAGCCGGATCGCATCTGCTCCGCCAAGGGCTGCCGACAGGTCGCGGCCTACGCGTTGAGCTGGAACAATCCCAAGCTACACGAGCCCGAGCGGCGAAAAGTCTGGTTGGCCTGCCCCGCCCACCGAGATTCGCTGGCCGCGTTCCTCGACGCCCGCGGCTTCCTACGCGCCGTCGATCCGCTCGCGTAGATTCTCAACCGTGACGCATCCCGTGGCCGACGCCCTCCAGCCGTGGCCCGACACGGTCGACTGGCATCCCGTCTCCCCCCGCCTGGCCACGCTCAAGCGCGTCGAGCTGCTGCTCGGCCTGATCGTGCCGCTCGCCGCGACGATCGCCGTCTACCTGATCTGGCAGTGGATCTGGGCCCTCGTCATCGGCGCGGTCCTCGTCGCGGCGACGCTCGTCCGCATCGCGCTGATCGGGCGGAGCGTGCGCTCGTGGGGCTACGCCGAACGCGACGACGACCTACTCGTCCGGCACGGCCGGATCGTGCGGCACCTGAGCATCGTCCCGTACGCCCGGATGCAGTTCGTCGACGTCAGCGCCGGTCCGCTGGAACGGCTGTTCGGACTGGCCACGGTTCAGCTGCACACCGCCGCCGCGGCCAGCGACGCCCGAGTGCCGGGCCTGGTGCCGGCCGAGGCCGCCCGGCTGCGGGACCGGCTGACGGCGCTCGGCGAGATCCGGAAGGAAGGGCTGTGACGGACCTGCCGCGGCGCAGGCTGCACCCGCTCTCACCGTTCCTGCACAGCATCCGTCAACTCATCGCGCTCGTCGCCGTCATCTCCTGGCAGGGCTTCGCCAACCTCGGGGTGGCCCACTTCCTCGGCGTCGTCGTGCTCATCCTGATCGGCGCGGTCATCTACTCCGTGATCACCTGGCGGTTCACCGGCTACGAGGTGACCGGCCGGGAACTGCGGATCTACGAGGGCACCTTCTCCCGCCGCGTACGCACGATCCCGCTGGAGCGCCTGCAGTCGGTCGAGGTCGTCCGGCCGTTCCTCGCGCAGCTGACCGGGCTCGCCGAACTCCGCCTCGAAGTGGTCGGCGGTGGGAAGGCGGAAGCCCCGCTGGCCTACTTGACCGTCGCCGAGGCCGGCTCTCTGCGTACCCATCTGCTGGAGCTGGCCCGCGGCGGCTCGGCGGCGCCCGCGGAGAACGAGCCGCGTGGACCGGAGCCGGTCCTGTACGCGGCGCGTGACGAGGACCTGCTGCTGAGTCAGGCGATGACCCCCGAGGTGATCTTCCTGCCGATCGCCGCCGCGTTCGTCGTCGTGCAGTTCGCCCTGGCCGGGAGCTTCGGGTTCATCGCGATCGCGAGCATGATCACGGCGTTGATCGGCGTCCTGGTCCGCCCGGTACGCCGCGTGACCCGCAACTGGCGCTGCACGCTGACCGAGCGCGAAACGCGGCTGCACATCCGGCGAGGCCTGACCGAGACGCACAGCCAGACCGTGCCGGTGCAGCGGGTGCAGGGGGTGACCGTCACCTGGCCGCTGATCTGGCGGCCGAAACGCTGGCTGAAGGCCACTGTGGACATCGCCGCGCAGGGCTCGCAGGGCGCCGACCCGGACGACCACGAGGCGACCACCCTGCTGCCGGTCGCGACGCTGGACGAGGCGCGCGCGGTCGTGCCGTGGCTGCTGCCGCGTGTCGACGGCGAGCTGGCCCCGGTGGACATCGCGGCGCTGCCGCTGAGCGGAGTGCCGGAGCGGGCGGTGTGGCTCGCGCCGCTGGCCCGCACGGTGCTCGCGGCCGGGCTCACGCCGCACGTCTTCGCGACCGTCGACGGTCTGCTCACCCGCCGGCTGCGGCTGGTGCCGTACGCGCGGATCCAGTCGGTCCGCGTCCAGCAGGGGCCGGTGCAGCGCCGCCTCGGGCTGGCCACCGTGCACGTCGACGTCGCCGGCGCTCCCCCGGCCTCGGCGCCGGAACGCGACCTCGCCGAGGCCTACGAGCTGGCCGGCGAACTGACCGTACGCGCACGCGCCGCCCGCGCAGCCGCTTAGCTTTTTCGCGCTGGATCAGGGTTCCGCGTCGAATCATGGGTCAAGATTCGACCGGGATCCGTGATCCAACGCGGAACTACAGATGCGGGCCGGTCAGACGTCGAGGGCGCGCTTCAGCAGCTTGAGCAGCTCGTGCCCGTCGGCGACGACCGCGTCCGGCTCGGCCTGCCAGCGGTCGTTGGTCCAGGACCGGCTGGGCCGCAGGATGGCCGCGCCGACGCCCGCCCGGCGGCCGCACTCGATGTCGCGGCTGAGCGAGTCGCCGACGAACCAGCACTGGTCGGCGGGAACGTCCAAGGCCTGCGTCGCGGCCCGGATCATGCCGGGGTTGGGCTTGAAGACGCCCGCCTCGTCACTGTAGATCTGGGCGGCGAACGCGCCGGTCAGCCCGGCGCTCTCCAGGAACCCCCGGTACGCCTCACCGCTGCGGGTGTTGCTGACGATCGACACCGGCAGACCCCGGCCGACGGTGAACTCCAGGACTTCGGTCATCCCCTCGACGACCGCCCACTTCCGCCGCGCCCAGCCGCTCGTCAGCTCGTCGGCCCAGCCGACCGCGGTCTCGCGTGCCTGCTCCGGCCAGTCCTTGGCCACGAAGTCCGCCCAGAGCTGGACGTGGCTCAGCTCCGGATTCTCCGGGTTCGACCGCCATTGGTCGCGGGCGGCGTCGGCGGCGGCCAGGTCGGCTTCGATCCGGTCCAGCGGCAGGGAACGGCCGATCAGTTCGTGCACCCGCGTCGGGAAGCCTGCGTCAGCGGTGTCGTCGACGGCCTCGGCCACGACGCCGCCGAAGTCCAGGAGAAGCGCACGCGGGGGGAGCATGCGCTCATCCTGCCATTGCCACCCGCCATCAGGGCAGGTGGCCACGTTGCGGATTCGTCACTGCTCCGCCTTTTCCGGGACGGCCAGGTCGGCGTACTCCGGATGGGTGTCGAGGTAATCCGCAACGAACGGACAGATCGGACGAACCTGCGCGCCCGCCTCCCGGGCCGCGTCCAACGCCGCGCGTGTGATCTCCGCCGCTACCCCACGACCCCGGTACGCCGGGAACGTGAAAGCGTGATTCAACGCCCAGACGCCGTCGAAGCGGTGGTACTCAAGGTATCCGGCGAGGTCACCGGCACCGGCGGGATCCTCGGGGCGGCCTTCCAGGCGGCCTTCGAAGCGAGCGAGTTCCGGGACGTCATTCACGATCACGCCCCCCATACTGCCAAGCTTTCACCGTCCCTGGCCAGACGTGGTGTTTGGTCGATGGCCCAGCGGGGAAGCTCTTAGGCATCAATCCTAAGGAGGGGACCATGACCGTAACCGGCATCATCTCGGCGATCATCGTCGGACTGATCATCGGTGCGCTGGGCCGGCTGGTGGTGCCGGGCCCGCAGTCGATTCCCATCTGGCTGACCATCGTCGTCGGCATCGTCGCCGCCCTGATCGGCACGGCCATCGCCCGCGCGGCGGGCTGGGCCACCACGGACGGCGTCGACTGGCTGGAGATCATCATCCAAGTCGTCCTCGCGGCGATCGGGGTGGTGCTCGTCTCCGGAGCCATGGGCCGGCGAAGCGTCGGCTGACGACCCCCGCTGAATTCGGTACGCCCCGGCCTGTCCAGGCCGGGGCGTCGCCTATTCCTCGGAGGTCCGGCCGTCGGACTCCGTCCGGTCGCTCCGCATGAAACCTTTGCCGCCGCGCAGGATGACGTCCACTCCGGATCGCGCCATCCGTTCCATCGACTCGACGCTCGCGTCCAGCCGCTCCATTCGCAGCGCGCTCGCGTGCGGCGTGCTCCAGCCGAACCAGATCGACAGCATGCGTACGCTGAACGTCACGAGCACGGCCATCCAGGTCGCGACGCCCTGATTGGCGACCTGTAGAAGTCCCATGTAGACGAGTGCGCCGCCGAACGCCGCGAAGGCGTAGAACGATCCGACGGTGACCATCGCGACCTCGGTCCGCAGCAGCAGGTCGCGGACGACGCCGCCGGCGGTGCAGGACAGGATGCCGATGAAGATCGACGGCACCGACCCCAGTCCCAGGCTGCTCGCCTTCGACAGACCGACCACGAGGTAGAGCCCGAGCGACAGCGCGTCGAACGCCACCACCAGCGGGTCGAGGCGGCTGAGCGCGCCGCTCAGCCCGACCGCCACGATTGCGGCGACCAGCGCCGAGCTGACGTACTCGTTGCTCTGCAACGCGGCGGGAACCTGGTTCAGCAACAGATCCCGGGCGATGCCGCCGCCGAGCCCGGTCGCGATCGCGACCATCGCGATGCCGACGAGGTCGATCTTGCGTTCCTTGGCCACCTGCGACGCGAACAACGCGCCCTGAGCCGCCCCCAGCACGACCGACGCGATGTCCACGGCGTGCGGCAAAGCCACCGCCTGCACCGGATCCGACATGCCGGGAGCGTACCGGCGCTCAGGTCAGGCGACGCGCAGCCAGACCGCCGTGTCGGCGGGCAGTTTCCCGGCCACGAGATCCCCACTGGCCAGCAGAATCTCGGCGTACGCGGGCAGCTCCGCCGGCTCGGCGCCGGTGTTGACCACACAGACGAACGTCTCGCCGCGGGCGTACGCGAGGACGCCGGGCTCGGCCGGCAACCAGCGCAGTCCCTCGTCGAGCAGTTCGGCCGTCTCGTGGCGCAGCCGCAACGCCGTGCGGTACAGCGACAGCATCGAACCCGGGTCGCCGCTCTCCGCCTCCGCCGTCAAGGCCTTCCACTCCGGCGGCTGCGGCAGCCACGTGCGTACGCCGGTGGGGCTGAACCCGAACGGCGCCGCGTCGCCACTCCACGGCAGCGGCACGCGGCAGCCGTCCCGGCCGCGGTCGGTGTGCCCGGACCGCACCCAGCGCGGATCGGCCAGCACCTCCTCGGGCAGGTCCTGCACCTCCGGCAGGCCCAGCTCCTCACCCTGGTACACGTAGACCGACCCGGGCAGGCTCAGCGACAGCAACGCGGCCGCCCGCGCCCGGCGGGTCCCCAACTCCAGGTCGGCCGGATGCGCCTCCCGCGTCAGGTCCCAGGTGTGGCGGGTGTCGGCCCGGCCGTACCGCGTCACCACGCGGGTGACGTCATGGTTCGACAACACCCAGGTCGCGGGGGCGCCGATCGGCTCGTGGGTGGCCAAGGTCTGGTCGATGACGGTACGCAGGTCGCCCGCGTCCCAGGCGGCCGACAGGAACGGGAAGTTGAACCCGGTGTGCAGCTCGTCCGGCCGCAGGTAGCGGGCGAAACGCTCGGGGTCGGTGATCCACAGCTCGCCGACGAAGATCGCCTCCTGCGGGTAGGAGTCGGCGATCTTGCGCCATTCGCGGTAGATCTCGTGCACGCCGTCCTGGTCGACCCAGGGCGCCGGCACGCCGAGCGGCATGTCCGCGAAGTCGGGCAGCGCCGGGTCCTTCACCAGCGCCTCGGCGACGTCGATGCGGAAGCCGTCGACGCCCCGGTCGAGCCAGAACCGCAGCGTACGCGCGAAGTCCTCCCGGACGTCGGGATGATCCCAGTTCCAGTCCGGTTGTTCCGGGGCGAACAGGTGCAGGTACCACTCCCCGTCCGGCACCTGGGTCCACGCCGGGCCGCCGAAGTTCGACTGCCAGTCGTTGGGCGGCAGTTCTCCGTGCTCACCACGGCCGGGCCGGAACCAGAACAGGTCGCGCTCGGGCGAGCCCGGCGCGGCCGCCAAGGCGGCCTGGAACCAGGGGTGCTGGTCCGAGCAGTGGTTCGGGACGATGTCCACGATCACGCGGATGCCCAGCTGGTGCGCTTCGGCCAGGAACGCCTCCGCGTCGGCCAGCGTGCCGAACAGGGGGTCGATGTCCCGGTAGTCGGCCACGTCGTAGCCGGCGTCGGCCATCGGCGAGGTGTACCAGGGACTCAGCCACAGGGCGTCGATCCCCAGCTCCTTCAGGTAGCCGAGCCGAGCGCGGATGCCCGCGACGTCGCCGATCCCGTCCGCGGTGCCGTCGGCGAAGCTACGGGGATAGATCTGATAGATCGCGGCATGCCGCCACCAGTGACCTGACACGGATCGAGGATAACCGGGTACGCTTCACCCCAAACCAGCGACCGGAACGGAAGAACGATCTTGGAGAAGTCCAGCGTACGCACGCGGATGAAGCTGCTCGCGGCGATCATGTTCATCTCGGGCGTCTTCGGGCTGGTCAACACGGCCGGGACGGTCTTCATGCCGAGCGCGGTCCTGGCCATCCTCACCGCGAGCGGGATCTACGTGGTCTCCATCACGGCCCAGCCTCCGACGTGGATGACCGGCGGCGTCATCGGGGTGGCGGTCGTGCGAGTGCTCGCCTCCCTCGGAGCCACCATCGCGGTCTCCGGCACCGAGACGGGCGCGATGATCGCCGGTTTCGTGTTCCCGGCGCTGCTGACCGCGTACACCGTGGTGGTGCTGCGGGAGCTGCGGACCGAACTCGCCGCGAAGGCCTGATCAGGCCGGTCGGTCGGGCTCGGCCGGCCATTTCCAGTCGCGGACCCAGGGATGGTCCTCGCCGACGCGGCGCGTGTAGTCGCGGCAGATCTGGCGGGCGTCGGTCATCTGCTGGCGTAGGGCCGCGGCGCCGACCGCCAGGCCGGGCACCCGGTCGATGACGTCGATGACCAGGTGGAACCGGTCGAGGTCGTTGAGCATGACCATGTCGAACGGCGTGGTGGTCGTGCCTTCCTCCTGGTAGCCGCGCACGTGGATGTTGTCGTGGTTGTTGCGGCGATAGGTCAGCCGGTGGATCAGGGTCGGGTAGCCGTGGTAGGCGAAAACGACCGGCTTGTCGTGCGTGAAGATCGCGTCGAACTGTCCGTCGGGCAGCCCGTGCGGGTGTTCGGTGTCCGGTTGCAGGCGCATGAGGTCCACGACGTTGACGACGCGGACCTTCAGGTCGGGCAGGTGCTGGCGCAGCAGGTCGGCGGCGGCCAGGGTCTCCAGGGTGGGCACGTCGCCGGCGCAGGCCAGGACGACGTCGGGTTCGTCGTCGCCGGCGGTCGAGGCCCAGTCCCAGATGCCGAGGCCGCGGCGGCAGTGCAGCTTGGCCTCGTCCATGCTCAGCCAGTTCGGCGCGGGTTGTTTGCCGGCGACGATCACGTTGACGTAGTGCCGGCTGCGCAGGCAATGATCCATGGTGGACAGCAGGGTGTTGGTGTCCGGCGGCAGGTAGACGCGGACGACGGTGGCCTTCTTGTTCACGACGTGGTCGATGAACCCGGGGTCCTGGTGGGAGAACCCGTTGTGGTCCTGCCGCCACACGTGGCTGGACAGCAGGTAGGTCAACGACGCCAGGGGCTGCCGCCAGCCGATCTCACGCGTGGTCTTGAGCCATTTCGCGTGCTGGTTGACCATCGAGTCGACGATGTGGATGAACGCCTCGTACGAGGTCAGCAGCCCGTGCCGGCCGGTGAGCAGGTAGCCCTCCAGGAAGCCCTGGCACAGATGCTCCGACAGCACCTCGATCACCCGCCCGCTCGGCGCCAGATGATCGTCACCCGGGATGATCCGGCCGGTGAACGCCCGGTCGGTCACGTCGAACACGGCGGTCAGCCGGTTCGAGGCGACCTCGTCCGGGCCGAACAGGCGGAACCGGTCCGGGTTGGCCCGGATCACCTCGGCCAGCCAAGCCCCGGTGAACCGGGTCGCCTCCGCCGTCGTGGCACCCGGCGTCGGGACGTCGGCGGCGTACTCGTCGATCTCGGGCAGGACCAGATCCCGGAGCAACGCTCCGCCGTTGGTGTGCGGGTTCGCCGACATGCGCCGCGCTCCGGTGGGCGCGTTGCCCGCCAGGGCCGCCACGGGTACGCCGGTCGCGTCGAACAACTCCTCCGGCCGATACGAGCGCAGCCACTGCTCCAGCTGGGCCCGGTGCTCGGCGTTCTCGCGTACGCCGGGCAGCGGCACCTGATGCGCCCGGAAGGTGCCCTCGACCTGAACCCCGTCCACCTCCGCCGGACCGGTCCAGCCCTTCGGCGTACGCAGAATGATCATCGGCCAGCGGGGACGACTGCCGTCCTTGGACGACCGCGCCGCCTGCTGAATCCGCTTGATCTCGTCCAGCGCCTCGTCCAGCGTCCGAGCCAGCTCGTGGTGGACCTTGACCGGATCGTCCCCCGCCACCACGAACGGCTCATAGCCGTACCCGTGCATGACCTCGCGGAGATCGTCCTCCGGGATCCGGGCGAACAGCGTCGGGTTGGCGATCTTGTAGCCGTTGAGGTGCAGGATCGGCAGCACCGCGCCGTCGGTCACCGGATCGCAGAACATGTTGCCCAGCCACGACGCCGACAGCGGGCCGGTCTCGGCCTCGCCGTCGCCGATGACGCAGGCGACCACCAGATCCGGATTGTCGAACACCGCCCCGTACGCGTGCATCAGCGAATAGCCCAGCTCGCCGCCCTCGTGGATCGACCCGGGCACCTCGGGCGCC
Source organism: Hamadaea sp. NPDC051192 (assembly GCF_040682475.1). Lineage (NCBI taxonomy): Bacteria > Bacillati > Actinomycetota > Actinomycetes > Micromonosporales > Micromonosporaceae > Hamadaea > Hamadaea sp. NPDC051192. Next base: position 35,835 of record NZ_JBFBAZ010000038.1, on the reverse strand, counting down.
GCGTGGCTCGGAATGCCGCCCGGGAAGGAGAACTGCCGGAACAGCCGAGCCATCCCGGCCTCGTCCCGCCCGATCGCCGGATACCGCTCGCTGTACGCACCCTCCAGCCAGGTGTTGGCCACCATCGCGGGGCCGCCGTGCCCGGGGCCGGCGATGAACAACGCGTCGAGATCGCGGGCGATGATCGCCCGGTTCATATGGGCCCAGACCAGGTTCAACCCGGGACTGGTGCCCCAGTGCCCCAGCAGCCGCGGTTTGATCTGCTCGGCCGTCAGCGGCTCCCGCAACAGCGGATTGTCCATCAGGTAGATCTGCCCGACGGTCAGGTAGTTCGCCGCCCGCCACCAGGCGTCGACGGTGTCCAGCGTCTCATCGTCCAGGTACATGTCGGTCCCTTACCCGTTTGCGGTGCGCTGCCCTCTACGGTGGCCTACGTGAGCGACGTACGGGTGCTGTATCGGAAATTCGACGGACGACTGCACTGGCAGACGACGCTGCGCCGGCTCGGCGAGGACGAACACGGCGTCTGGCTGGGCTCCCCACCCGGCGGCACCTGGCGGCGCGACGGCGGACCCTGGGTCACCGTGCACGGACCCCGGCTCATGGTGGCGCCCCGGGATCGCTGGTGGACCGCCCGATTCAACAGCGAGTCGGACTCCCGGACAGCCGTCTACTGCGACGTCACCGCGATCCCGGAATGGACCGCCGCCGACGAGCTGACCATCGTCGACCTGGACCTCGACGTCATCCGGCTCCGGACGACCGGCGAAGTGTCGCTGCTCGACGAGGACGAGTTCCTTCTTCACACGGCGAAGTACGCCTACCCGGAGGCCGTCGTCGCTGCGGCTCGGTCGTCTGCTTCGTGGCTTCTGTCGGCTGTTGCGAACTTCGACGAGCCGTTCCACACGGCCCCCGACCACTACCTGACTCTGCTCGAATGACCGCCTTCGACGCTGCCGCATACGAGGAACGGGTGCGAGCCGGCTGCTTCGTCTGCGCTTTCCTCGCCGGCGAAAGCAGCAGCAATACCGGGCGTTGATGCACGAGAACGGCGTACTCACGCAGTTGCCTGCGGAGATCGCCGCTCTCGGTGCCGAGATTCGGGCCGCCCTTGGTGATCTTGAATAGAAAACGTCGCCCCGGCAGCGTTTTCTCTTCAAGATCACGGGCCAGAAAATGATCTAGGCGAGAAATGGCGGCCTGCGCAACCATTTCTCGCCTAGATCAATCAGCGCAGCTGACCCGCGCAAATTCGGTCAGACGTTGAAGCCGAGCGCCCGGAGCTGATCCCGGCCCTCGTCGGTGATCTTGTCCGGGCCCCACGGCGGCAGCCACACCCAGTTGATGCGGATGTCGGAGGCGAGACCGCCACCGGGGCCGCCGCAGACGGCCGACCGCGCCTGGTCCTCGATGACGTCGGTCAGCGGGCAGGCCGCCGAGGTCAGCGTCATGTCCAGGGTGACGACGTTGTCGTCGTCGACGTGGACGCCGTAGATCAGGCCGAGGTCCACGACGTTGATCCCCAGCTCGGGGTCGACGACGTCCCTCATCGCCTCCTCGACCTCGGCCTCGGTCGCCCGCGAGACAGTCGAGACCTGGGCCTCCGTCGCTGGCGCGACAGCCGAGACCTCGGCCTCCGTGACAGCCGACGTGTCCGAAGAAACCACTTCGCTCATGAGGGAACCTCCATCGCGCCGGCCCGCGCCAGCGCGTCCTTGAACGCCATCCAGGAAAGCAGCGCGCATTTCACCCGCGCCGGATACTTCGCCACCCCGGCGAACGCGACCGCGTCGCCGAGGACCTCCTCGTCGGGCTCGATCTGGCCCTTGCTCTGCATCAGCTCCACGAACGTCTCGTGCACCTTCAGCGCCTCGCTCACGGCCGTACCGGTGAGCAGTTCGTGCAGGATGCTCGCCGAGGCTTGGCTGATCGAGCAGCCTTGCCCCTCCCACGACACGTCGACGATCTTGCCGTCGCCGGCGTTTACCCGCAGGGTGATCTCGTCCCCGCAGGTCGGGTTCACGTGGTGCGCCTCCGCACCGTAGGGCTCACGGAGCCCCCGGCCGAGCGGGCGCTTGTAGTGATCGAGGATGATCTCTTGGTAGAGCTGATCGAGCTGCATGGCTACGCGAACACCTTCCGGACCTGAGCCAGGCCGCGCACCAGGGCGTCGACCTCGTCGGTCGTCGTGTAGAGGTAGAAGGAGGCGCGGGTCATCGCCGCGACGCCGAAGCGTACGCAGGTCGGCCGGGCGCAGTGGTGTCCGACCCGGACCTGCACGCCGAGGCTGTCGAGAACCTGGCCGACGTCGTGCGGGTGGATCGGCATGCCGTCCGGGGCGGCCAGCGAGAACGAGATCGTCCCGCCCCGGCCGACCGGCACCGTGGGACCGAAGACGTGCAGTCCCGGCACGGTTGCCAGCGCGTCGAGCGCGTACGCCGTCAGCTCCTTCTCGTGCCACTGGATCGCCTCCATCCCCACCTCCTGGAGGTAGCGGACGGCGGCGGCCAGCCCGACGGCCTCGGCGATCGGCGGGGTGCCCGCCTCGAACCGGGCCGGCGGCGGCGCGAACGTGGTACGCGGCATGGTCACCGTCTCCACCATGGAACCGCCGCCGAGGAACGGAGGCATCGCCTCCAGCAGCTCGTAGCGGCTCCACAGGGCGCCGATCCCGGTCGGGCCGAGCATCTTGTGGCCGGTGAAGGCGACGAAGTCCACGCCGTAGTCGACGACGTCGAACGGCAGGTGCGGGATGGACTGCGAGCAGTCCAGCAGCACCAGCGCGCCGACCTCCTTGGCCCGCTTGGTGATGCGGGAGGTGGGGTTGATCGTGCCGAGGATGTTCGAGTAGTGCACCATCGAGACGAGCTTGGTCCGCTCCGTGATCAGCTCGTCCAGGTTGGACTCGTCGAGTCGGCCCTGGTCGGTCACGCCGAGCCACTTCAGCGTCGCCCCGGTGCGCTCACAGAGCAGCTGCCACGGCACGAGGTTGGAGTGGTGCTCCATCTCGGTGATGACGATCTCGTCGCCCGGCCCGAGTCGGAACCGCGGGTCAGCCGCCATCCCGGAGAAGGCGTGCGCCACCAGGTTGATCGACTCCGTCGAGTTCTTCGTGAAGACGATCTCCTCGGCCCGCGGCGCCCCGATGAATCCGGCGACCGTGGCCCGTGCTCCCTCGAACGCCTCGGTCGCCTCGGTGCCCAGCGTGTGGACGGACCGGGAGACGTTGGCGTTGTGGTGCAGGTAGTGGTCGGCGATCGCCTCGACCACCTGACGCGGCTTCTGCGAGGTCGCGGCCGAGTCCAGGTAGACCAGCGGGTGGCCGTTGACGGTGCGGGACAGGATCGGGAAGTCCGCCCGGATCGCCTCGACGTCCAGGCGCGGCTTCTCCGCGTACTGGGGCATCCCCTCAGGGATGGTGATCACCGACATGACGCCTCCTCAGGCCGCCGCACCCGTGACGTAGCGCTCGTAGCCTTCGGCTTCCAGCTTCTCCGCCAGCTCCGGGCCGCCCTCTTCGACGATCTTCCCGGCGACGAAGACGTGCACGAAGTCGGGCTTGATGTAGCGCAGGATCCGGGTGTAGTGCGTGATCAGCAGCGTGCCGATGCCGGTGGTCTCCTTGACCCGGTTGACGCCTTCGCTGACCACCCGCAGCGCGTCCACGTCGAGGCCGGAGTCGGTCTCGTCGAGGATCGCGATCTTCGGCCGGAGCAGCTCCAGCTGCACGATCTCGTGCCGCTTCTTCTCGCCGCCGGAGAAGCCCTCGTTCACGTTGCGCTGCGCGAACGCCGGGTCCATGCCCAGGCGCTCCATCGCGCCCTTCAGGTCCGCGCCCCACGTGCGCAGCTTGGGGGCCTCACCGTCGATGGCGGTCTTGGCGGTACGCAGGAAGTTGGCCACCGACACGCCGGGGACCTCGACGGGGTACTGCATGGCGAGGAAGAGCCCGGCACGGGCGCGCTCGTCCACCGCCATGGCCAGGACGTCCTGACCGTCGAGGGTGACCGTGCCGCCGGTGATCTCGTACTTCGGGTGCCCGGCGATCGAGTACGCCAGCGTCGACTTGCCCGAGCCGTTGGGGCCCATGATCGCGTGGGTCTCGCCCGACCGCACGGTCAGGGTGACGCCCGCGAGGATCGGCTTCAGCGCACCCTCGGGCAGCTTGACCGACACCTGCAGGTCACGGATCTCCAGAACGCTCATGGGGTAACTCCATTACTCGACGCCAGGCTGACGAAGACAGAACCGTCGCGGACTTCGACGGGATAGACGGGAACGGGTTCGGTCGCGGGCAGCCCGGTCGGCTCTCCGGTCCGAAGGTCGAAACGCGAGCCGTGCAGCCAGCATTCCAGGGTGCAGCCGTCGACCTCGCCGTCGGACAGCGGGATCGAGGCGTGCGAGCACTCATCGTGGATCGCGTAGAACTGGTCGTCCTCCGCGTGCACGATGGCGATCTCGACGCCCTCCATCTCGACGTGCAGGGCCGAGCCCTTGGCTACGTCGTCGGTGGAACAGGCCTGGCGGAAGCTCATGCCGAGGCCCCTGACTGCACTTCTGGCGGCTCAGGCAAGCCTTCCCCGGCGTGCAGGCGCGCCTCGATCACGTCCCCGAGCCGGTCGTGCAGCTCCGGTACGGGGATCTTGGCGAGCAGCTCGGCGAAGAAACCGCGGACGACCAGCTTGCGTGCCTCGTCCTCGGGGATGCCCCGGGCCATCAGGTAGAACAGGTGCTCGTCGTCGAACCGGCCGGTGGCGCTGGCGTGGCCCGCCCCGGCCACCTCGCCGGTCTCGATCTCCAGGTTCGGCACCGAGTCGGCCCGCGCGCCGTCGGACAGCAGCAGGTTCCGGTTGATCTCGTAGGTGTCGGTGCCGGTCGCCTCGGCCCGGATCAGCACGTCGCCGACCCACACCGTGTGCGCCTGCTCACCCTGCAGCGCGCCCCGGTAACCCACGTACGAACGGCAGTCCGGCACGGCGTGGTCAACGAGCAGGCGGTGTTCGAGGTGCTGGCCTTCGGTGGCGAAATACAGCCCGTAGGCGCTCATGTCGCCACCGCGGTCGGCGTACTCGACCGAGGTGTACTGGCGGACCAGGTCGCCGCCGAGGGAGACCTGCACGTGCAGGACCTTGGCGTCGCGGCCCAGCCGGAACTTCAGGTGCTGGGCCTGCACGGCGTCCCGCGCCCAGTCGGTCACGGTGACCAGGGTCAGGTGCGCGCCGGGGCCGACCGAGATCTCCACGTTGTCGGCCAGCGTGGCGCTGCCGGTGTGCTCCAGGATCAGCGTCGCCTCGGCGAGCGCGCCGACCTCGATGAAGGTGTGCCCGTACGCGATCGCCTCCGCGCCGCCGCCGACCAGGCGTACCTGGATCGGCTCGGCCGGGGTGGCCTCGTTCGCGACGCTGATCAGCGTGGCGCTTTCGAAGGCGCCGTACGCGAGGGCGCTGATGCGGTCGAACGGCGTGAGCACGCTGCCGAGCCGGGCGTCCTCCCGGCCGACGGTGGTCACGGTGACCCCGGCCGGGAGCGAGGGGATCTCGTACTTCGGCGCCGCCCCCGTGGCGACCGCGCCGGACCCGGTGGTGGCCAGGTCGCGCAGCCGCTTCAGCGGGGTGAACCGCCACTCCTCCTCCAGCCCCGTGAGGGCCGGGAAGTCCGCGACGTCGTAGGAGCGCAGAGCCTGGGACTTCGTCTTCGGCGGCGCGCTGTTCGCGAGGGTCGTCATCAGCCGACGGCACCTTCCATCTGCAGTTCGATCAGGCGGTTCAGTTCCAGGGCGTACTCCATCGGGAGCTCCTTGGCGATCGGCTCGATGAAGCCGCGCACGATCATCGCCATGGCCTCGTCCTCGGACAGCCCGCGGCTCATCAGGTAGAAGAGCTGGTCCTCGCTGACCTTGGAGACGGTGGCCTCGTGCCCCATCGCCACGTCGTCCTCGCGGATGTCGACGTAGGGGTAGGTGTCCGACCGGGAGATCGTGTCGACCAGCAGCGCGTCGCACTTGACCGTGGACTTGCTGTGGCTGGAGCCCTCGAGCACCTGGACCAGACCGCGGTAGGAGGTGCGGCCGCCGCCCCGGGCGATCGACTTGGAGACGATGGTCGAGCTGGTGTGCGGCGCGGCGTGCACCATCTTCGCGCCGGCGTCCTGGTGCTGGCCCTCGCCGGCCATCGCGACGCTGAGCACCTCGCCCTTGGCGTGCTCGCCGACCATGTAGACGGCCGGGTACTTCATGGTGACCTTGGAACCGATGTTGCCGTCGATCCACTCCATGGTCGCGCCCTCGTGCGCCACGGCGCGCTTGGTCACCAGGTTGTAGACGTTGTTCGACCAGTTCTGGATCGTGGTGTAGCGGCAGCGGCCGCCCTTCTTCACGATGATCTCGACGACCGCGCTGTGCAGCGAGTCGGACGAGTAGATCGGCGCGGTGCAGCCCTCGACATAGTGGACGTACGCGTCCTCGTCCACGATGATCAGGGTCCGCTCGAACTGGCCCATGTTCTCGGTGTTGATCCGGAAGTACGCCTGGAGCGGGATCTCCACGTGCACGCCCTTCGGCACGTAGATGAACGAGCCGCCGGACCACACCGAGGTGTTGAGCGCGGCGAACTTGTTGTCCCCGACCGGGATCACCGTGCCGAAGTACTCCTGGAACAGCTCCGGGTGCTCCTTGAGGCCGGTGTCGGTGTCGAGGAAGATGACGCCCTGCTCCTCGAGGTCCTCACGGATCTTGTGGTAGACCACCTCGGACTCGTACTGCGCCGCGACACCGGCGACGAGGCGCTGCTTCTCCGCCTCGGGGATGCCCAGCTTGTCGTAGGTGTTCTTGATGTCCTCGGGCAGCTCGTCCCAGCTCGCCGCCTGCTTCTCGGTCGAGCGGACGAAGTACTTGATGTTGTCGAAGTCGATGGTGGACAGATCCGCGCCCCAGGCCGGCATCGGCTTGCGGCCGAACAGGCGCAGGCCCTTCAGCCGGAGGTCGAGCATCCACTCGGGTTCGTTCTTCTTCGCCGAGATGTCGCGCACGACGGCCTCGTTCAGGCCGCGCTGCGCCGACGCGCCCGCGATGTCGGAGTCGGCCCAGCCGTACTCGTACTTCCCCAGGGCAGCAAGATGCTCTTCCTGCGTGATCTCGGTCATCAGTTATCCCTCACCGTGACTTGGTGTAGTTGTCCGGGGATGTGGGTGGTGCACACCCCGTCCCCGTGGGCGATCGTCGCCAGCCGCTGCACGTGCGAACCGACCAGGCGGGCGATCACCTGGGTCTCGGCCTCGCAGAGCTGCGGGAACTCGGCGGCGACGTGCGCCACCGGGCAATGGTGCTGGCACAGCTGGCCACCGCTGGCGATCACGGAGGCGCTGGCAGCGTATCCCTCGGCGGTCAGCGCTTGAGCCAGCGCCTCCGCCCGGGCCAACGGGTCCTCGCCCGCCGACGTCATGGCCTCGCGGCAGCGGGTCTCCAGCTGCGCGACCTGAGCGCGGGCGAACTCGGTGACGCCGAAGGCGCCGTTCTGGGCCGCGATCCACCGCAGCGCGGCGGCAGCCAGGTCGTCGTAGGTGTGCCCGCCGAGCCCCTCACGTCCCTCGCGGGTCAGCGAGAAGATCTTCGCGGGCCGGCCCCGACCCTTCGCCGGCTGGTCCCGGCCGGTCACCAGACCGTCGCAGAGCAGCGCGTCCAGGTGCCGGCGGATGGCTGCGGGCTTCAGCCCGAGCGCGTCGCCCAGCTGGGCCGCGGTCGCGCCGCCAAGCCCCAGCAACTCCAGCACCCGGTCGCGGGTACGCCGATCGGCGCCCTCCGCTGGGGCGTACTGGAGCCCGGAGGATCGGGCCGCCGCGATTTCCACTACACCAGTGTGACTTATTTACGTTCAGGTGCGCAAACCACGTCTCCGGTGATCCACAGCACCGAAAGTTAGCCTAGCCTGACTGCACTCCTGGCGGCTCGGCCGAGAGCCTCCCCGGCGGTCCCGAATGTCCGTTCACAGCCGGCCCGCCTCCACGATGCGGCGCAGGAACTGCTGCGTACGGGGTTGCCGGGGGGCGCCGAAGACCTCCTCGGGCGGCCCCTGCTCCAGCACCCGGCCGCCGTCGAGGAACACGATCCGGTCGGCGACCTGCCGGGCGAAACCCATCTCATGGGTGGCCAGGACCATGGTCATCCCCTCGCCCTTCAGCTCGCGGATCATGGTCAGCACCTCCCCCACCAGCTCCGGATCCAGCGCCGAGGTCACCTCGTCCAGCAGCAGCAGGCGCGGCGAGTTCACCAGCGCCCGCACGATCGCGACGCGCTGCTGCTGCCCGCCGGACAGCCGATCGGGGTATTCCCCCGCCTTGTCCGCCAGACCCACCCGGGCCAGCCAGGACATCGCCTGCTCCCGCGCCTCGGCCCGGACCCGGCGATGCACGCGGGTCGGCGCCAGGGTGATGTTGTCCAGCACCGTCATATGCGGAAACAAGTTGTACGCCTGGAAGACGATCCCGATCTTGCGGCGTACGCGGTCGGGGTCCACCCGGGGATCGGTGATGTGCTCGCCGTCGAGGTGGATCAGCCCGTCGTCGATCTGCTCCAGCAGGTTGACGCAGCGCAGCAGGGTCGACTTGCCCGAGCCGGACGCCCCGATGAGCGCCACGACCTCGTGCTCGGCGACGTCCAGGCTCAGGTCGTCGAGCACGAGATTGCCCCGGAACGACTTGCGCAGGTTCTCGCAGCGCAGGACGGGCGTCATCCCCGGGCTCCCTGGCGGCGGGCGGCCCGCAGGGTCACCCAGTCGGTCACGCCGATCAGCGGCAGGGCGAGCAACACGAACAGCACTCCGGCGACGATGTAAGGGGTGAAGTTGTAGGTCTCGGCGACCTGGATCTGCGCCGCGCGTACGGCGTCGATCGGACCGGCCAGCGACACCAGGCCGACGTCCTTCTGCAGGGCGACGGTGTCGTTGAGCAGCGGCGGCGCGACCCGGCGGACGGCCTGCGGCAGCACCACGTGCCGCATCGCCTGCCGATACGTCAGGCCCAGCGACCGGGCGGCGGCGATCTGGCTCGGATGGATGGACTCGATCCCGGCCCGGAACACCTCGGCCAGATACGCCCCGTACGTGATGACGAGCGCGACCCCGCCCAGAACCAGCGTCGAGGGCATGCCCTGCAACCGCAGTCCCGGTACGCCGAGGGTCATGACGTACAGCACGATGATCAGCGGCACACCCCGGAAGGTGTACGTGTAGCCGGTGGCCAGCGCGCGGACCGGGAAGGCGACCGGGCCCCGCAGCGTACGCAGGATGGCGACGACCAGCCCGAGCAGCAGCGCCCCGACGGCGCAGAAGACCAGCAGCTCAAGGTTCAGCAGCAGGCCGTGCAGGATCTCCGGCAGGGAGTCCTTGGCGACGTCCCAGTCCAGAAAGGACGACTTGACCCGGTCCCAGCCGGGGGCGCCGGTGACCGCGACGGCCAGCAGCACCCCGACGACGGCCGTCGAGACCGCCGCGATCAAGACGGACAGGATCGCCCGCCGGCGCCGGTACGCCATCCGCCCGCGTTCGACCGCGCTGGGCTGCCACGGCGCGGGGGCCGTGGCAGCCGAGAGCAGGACCGGATCGGTCACGACAGTTCGGGCGCGCCCGCGGACTGCGCGAGCCACGTCTGCTGCAGCTTGGTCAGCGTGCCGTCGGCGCGCAGGGCGTCGACCGCCTGGCTGACGCAGGACGTCAGCGCCGAACCCTTGTCCAGCACCAGGCCGAACTGCTCGGCCTGGCCGGTCGTCGCCGGCAGCTGGCCGACGATGAGCGAGTTCTCGATCTCCGCGCCGGTCATGTAGAACGCCGTCGGCAGGTCGACGACCAGGCCGTCGATCTGACCGTTCTGCAGGGCCTTCTTCGCGTCGTCGTTGTTGTTGAACACCGCCGGCTGCCCACTCGGCTTGATCACCTCGGAGATCGCGGAGTAGCTGCTCGTGCCGACCTGGGCGCCCAGCTTGGCCGCCTGGAGGTCGGCGATCGACTTCGCCCCGGCGATCTTCGACGACTTCAGCGCGATGACGGTCTGCCGGACGTCGTAGTACGGCGAGGAGAAGTCCACCGCCTTCTTGCGGTCCTCGGTGATCGAGAACTCGTTGACGTCGAAGTCGTACGGCTTCGCCCCGGGCGCGATGGCGTTGTTGAACGTCACGCGGGTCCAGACGACGTCGCCGGGGGCATAGCCGAGCTTGGTGGCCACGGCGTACGCGACCGCGCCCTCGAAGCCCTTCTGGTTGTCGGGCTTGTTGTCCACGAACCACGGCTCGTAGACCGGCTCGTCGGTGCCGATGGTCAGCTTCCCGGCGGCGAGCGTCTTGAGGGAGTCCTTGGCGCAGGCGGCTCCGGAGGCGGAGGCCGACGACGACGGGGTCTCGTCGGCGGGCGCGCACGCGGCCAGCGCGGCGGCGGAAAGAAGGGTGGCGGCCAGGGTGGCCGGAGCAAGTCGGCGGAACATGGAACGCAGCATAGAGACCACGCCGAAGATCGCCGGTGAACAGGGTGTGACCGTTCCGGCAGCCGGACACGGCACGGTGAGGCAGCCCACACCCGTGCGCTGGCTATGCTCGGCGGCGTGGGTGAGCTGCGTGAGGTATGGGCGGCGCCGAAGCTGCTGCGGGGCACCGCCCTGGCCAGCCTCGCGGCGAACGTCGGCATCGTCGTCACCGGCGGAGCCGTCCGCCTGACCGGATCCGGGCTCGGCTGCCCGACCTGGCCCAAGTGCACCGGCGAATCCCTGGTCGCCACCCGCGAGATGGGCATCAACGGCGCCATCGAGTTCGGCAACCGGCTGCTGACCTTCGTCGTCGCCATCCTCGCCGTCCTCGGCTTCCTGCTGGCCCGGCAGGCGGCCAAGCGCATCCGCACGATCGGTGGCGACCTCGGTCAGGCCCGGTCGATGGTGCGCTGGTCGTTCTGGACCGCGCTGAGCATCCCGGCCCAGGCCGCTTGGGGCGGCCTGACCGTGCTGACCAATCTGAACCCCTGGATCGTGGGGCTGCACTTCATGGTCAGCATCGGGATCATCTTCGCCGCCTTCGGGTTCTGGCGCAGCACACTGGACGCCGACCCGCACCTCGCGCCGCCCCGCGCGACCGTCGCCCGGGAACTGCGCTGGCTGGTCGGCCTGATCCAGGCCGCCGCGGTGGGCGTACTCGTGATCGGCACGATGGTGACCGGCAGCGGACCGCACGCGGGCGACCAGGGCGCGGCCCGCAACGGCCTCGATCCGGCCCAGATCTCGCAGGTCCACGCGGATCTGGTGTTCCTGTTGTTCGGCCTGGCCGCCGCGGCCTGGCTGGCCCTGCGGGCGGTCCGCGCGACCGCCGCCGCGGCCGCGACCCTGGTCCTGCTGGGCGTCCTGGCCGGACAGGGCGTCATCGGGTTCGTCCAGTACTTCACGCATCTGCAGCCGGTGCTCGTCGGCGTGCACATGTTCGGCGCGAGTCTGGTCTGGATCGCCGCGCTGCGCGTGTGGTGGGCGGTGCGCCCAGCCCGACCCGTGCCACTGGTCCGTCAGTCAGCCGGTCGGTCACTGGAAGATAACTTGACGGTTGCAAACGCGGCCGGTGCGCGAGAAAGGTCGTGACCGCAGGCACCGGGCGGTGCATGATGTGCGGCGTGTCCCCCTCTCTGCGCCGGCGTGCCGTGATCGACCCCGCGGCGCTGGCTGGCGCGGTCGAAACGGCGTTCAGCGCCGAGGCGGACCTCGACTATTGGGGCGCGATCAGGTACGCCGAAGCCACCGGGCAGGTCGTCGAGGCGATCGCCGCCCTGGTCCGGCAGGGTGAACCGGCCAAGGCCGCGCCGCTGTTCGAGCGGGCGGCCGAGCTGCTCGCGGTGGCCCAGGAGAAGGCCGACGACACGGCCGGCTGCCTGGAGGATCTCCAGCGGCGGCTGCGCGACGGCCTCGACGAGGCACGCGCCTTCGGCGATTCCCCTGCCTGATCAGCCCAGGCGCGCCACGATCGCGTCGGCGAACCGCTCCGCGGCTCCATCCGCGTACGCGAGGAAGACGCTGGGCTCGGTCAGCTCCAGTTCCACCAGGACGGGCGACCCGTCGACGCCCGGGATGACGTCCACGCGAGCGTAGAGCAGGTTAGCCGGTGCGGCCGCGAGCACCTGCTTGGCCAGTGCGAACTCCGCCTCGGACGGGACCCGGGCGGTGATCGCCTCGGGCACGTAGAGGCCGTCGGTCCCGGTGTCCGGCCCGGCCAGCATCGGCCCCTTGCGGATGGCGTGGCTGAACTCCAGCTCTCCGCTCTCCGGCGACGAGAAGTGCAGCAGCGCGGTCTCGCCGTACGTGTCGACCGCGGGCAGGTATGGCTGCACCATGACCAGCCGGCCGGCCTGCTGGAGCCGCTGGACGTGGGCCCGGGCCAGGTCCGCGTCGTCCGGCCCGTACCGGCCGGTGTCCTTGCTGCCGGCGCTGACGGCCGGCTTGACGACGTACTCCCCGGCGGGCGGGGTGAACGAGTCCCCCGCGTCGATCCACTGCGTCGGCACGACCGGCACTCCGGCCTCGGCCAGCTCGCGCAGGTACCGCTTGTCGGTGTTCCACCGCACGACGCCGGCGGGGTTCAGCACCCGGCCGGCGGGCAGCCGCCCGATCCAGTCCAGGAACTCGGCGTACCGGTAGAAGTAGTCCCACGGCGAGCGGAGCACGATCAGGTCGTAGGCCGCCCAGTCGGCCTCGGCGTCGTCCCAGCTCACCGGTTCCGCGGTCACGCCGCGCTCGGCCAGCGGGGCGAGCAGCAGGCGGTCGTCGTCCTCCAGCGCCGGAAGGTCCTGGCAGGTAACGAAAGCGACCCGGGCCTGGGCCCGGGTCGCGTCGCCTACGAGTAAGGGGTTATTCACGCTGCAAAGATTACAAGAGGGGCTGTGCCGAACGATCAGCGGGCGAGTTGCCGCCGGCCCATCGAACGCCACAGGTCGTTGCTCGGCCGCATCAGCTCGACGAGCTCGCGCTCCCAGCCGTTTTCCACCGGCACCCCGGCCTCCTCGCACGCGGCTCGTGCGACATCGGTGCTCGGCGCGACCAGGTCTCCCCAGCCGCCGTCGTTGCCGACGAGTACGACGCGCGCGCCGCGCCGCCCGAGAAATTCGATGACCGCCTTCGCCCCGCCGTGCTCACCGGCGAATCCCTTGATCCCGGAGACGAGAGTCTTCTCCAGGGCCGGAGATTCGAGGGTGAGGGTCGTATCGGAACCATCTGCCATGCCATGACGATAAGCAGAACGTCACGGACCGCGGCGCGTTCGAGGGCCTTCTGTGACACGTGTTACGACGCGGGGCCAGCGGGGTTAACGGGGAATGTCCACTTTCATCCCGGCCAATACTGGACATAGCACACCATCAAACTGGCATGATTCTTTCGCCCCCAGCAAATAGGGCGTGTCCGGACAGAGATGTCAGATTACGGCATCGATGGCGATTGCCACAAAGAGCAACGTGAGGTACGTCGTGGACCAGTGGAACATCTTCATCGGCCGTACCTTCTCGCCCCGGCGGGCCTGACCGTAGAGGTCCCAGGCCTGCTTGAGGAACAGCACGCCGAGCACGATCGCGGGAACGCCGTAGATGAAGCTCATCCCGAACGGCCACAACGCCACCGACGCCACCAGGGTCAGCGCCGTGTAGACGACGCTCTCCAGGCCGACGCGCTGGAGCGAGCGGACGACCGGCAGCATCGGGATGCCCGCCCGCGCGTAGTCGTCTTTGAACTTGATGGCCAACGCGTAGAAGTGCGGCGGCTGCCACAGGAACACGATGGCGAACATCAGCCAGGCCGCCCACGACAGCGAGCCGGTCACCGCCGCCCAGCCGATCAGCACCGGGGCCGCCCCACAGGCGCCGCCCCACACCGTGTTCTGCCAGGTGGTGCGCTTCAGCCACAGGGTGTAGACCACGTCGTAGTAGACGACCGCCGCGACGGTCAGCGCGGTCGCCAGCCAGTTCGTGAAGACCGCCATCAGCAGGGTGGACACCGCCGCCAGGACCAGCCCGAAGACGAGTGCCGACCGCGGCGACACGGTGTGCCGCGGCAGCGGCCGCCGCGACGTACGCCGCATCAGCTGGTCGATGTCGCGGTCGATGTAGCAGTTGAGCGCGTTGGCCGCCCCGGCCGCCAGCGATCCGCCGACGAGCACGACCAGCATCAGCCCGATCGAGGGCACGCCGCCGGCCGCGAGCATCATCGCCGGGACGGTCGTGACGAGCAGTAGCTCGACGATGCGGGGCTTGGTCAGCGCCACATACGCCGAGACGACGGCACGCACGGAACGTCGCGCCGGCGAACCCTCGATGACCGCGGGTTCGTCGGTGGCGGAGTCGCGTGGGGGGAGGTCTACGGGAGAGGCCGGCTCAGCGGCGAGCGTGCTCACCGCTAGAGGGTAAGCCAAGCACCAGCGCAGACCTTTTCAGCCCCGCCGAGGTGCGACCGATCACACCCTGGCGGCACCCTGGCAGCACCCTGCCGGGCCGCGATCCGCATAGCACGGCGCGCCCGGGGGAAGTGAGGGAGATCGCGTACGCACCGTGCACACGATCTGTAGGGTCTGAGGGGAAAGGCGACACCGTGGCCGCCCGAGACACACTCCGGCCGGAAGCTCACGCTGTTCCTGCACATCTGGCGAACAGCCGCGAGCGCTGGCCGGACCATCACATATGCAGGGAGCAGGAAGCACCGTGGCCGAGTTGAGTTGGTCTGATCTTGATAAGCGCGCCGTCGACACGATCCGGGTGCTGGCCATGGACGCGGTCGAGAAGTCCGGCAACGGGCATCCCGGCACGGCGATGAGCCTGGCGCCGGCGGCGTACCTCCTGTTCCAGAAGGTCATGCGGCATGATCCGGCCGATCCGCACTGGCTGGGCCGGGACCGGTTCGTGCTGTCCTGCGGGCACAGCAGCCTGACCCTCTACATTCAGCTCTACCTGAGCGGCTACGGCCTTCAGCTGTCGGATCTGCAGCAGTTGCGGCAGTGGGGCTCGCTGACTCCCGGTCACCCCGAGTACAAGCACACCCGGGGCGTCGAGACCACCACCGGCCCGCTCGGTCAGGGCATCGCCAACGCGGTCGGCATGGCGATGGCGGCCCGCCGCGAGCGTGGCATCCTCGACCCGGAGCCCGCCGTCGGCCAGAGCGTCTTCGACCACAACATCTTCGTCTTCGCCTCCGACGGCGACATCGAGGAGGGCATCAGCCACGAGGCCAGCGCCATCGCCGGCCACCAGAAGCTGGGCAACCTCATCATGATCTACGACGACAACGAGATCTCGATCGAGGACGACACCCGCATCGCCAAGTCGGAGGACGTCGTCGCGCGGTACGCCGCGTACGGGTGGCACACCGCCCGCGTCGACTGGACGCGTACGGGCAAGTACGAGGAGGACGTCGAGGCGCTCTGGCAGGCCGTGCAGGACGCCAAGGCCGAGACCGACCGGCCGAGCTTCATCGCGCTGCGCACGATCATCGGCTGGCCCGCGCCGAACAAGCAGAACACCGGCAAGATCCACGGTTCCGCCCTGGGCGCCGACGAGGTCGCCGCGACGAAGAAGATCCTCGGCTTCAACCCCGAGGCCAGCTTCGACGTCGCGGGCGAAGTGCTCGCGCACGCCCGCGCGGTCGGCGACCGGGGCGGCGAACTCCACGCCGCCTGGCAGAAGCGGTTCGACGCCTGGAGCACCGCCAACCCGGAACGCGCCGCGCTGCTCAAGCGCCTCCTCGCGCGTACGCTCCCGGAAGGCTGGACCGCGGCGTTGCCGGAGTGGCCCGCGGGCAGCAAGGCGATCGCGACCCGGGCCGCCTCGGGCGAGGTGCTGAACAAGCTGGCGCCGGTCCTGCCGGAGCTGTGGGGCGGTTCGGCCGACCTCGCGGAGAGCAACAACACGACGATGAAGGGCGAGCCGTCGTTCATCCCCGCCGAGTTCGCGACCAAGGAGTTCCCCGGTCACGAGTACGGCCGGACGCTGCACTTCGGCATCCGCGAGCACGCCATGGGCGGCATCCTCAACGGCATCGCCCTGCACGGCAAGACGCGGCCCTACGGCGGCACCTTCCTGGTCTTCAGCGACTACATGCGGCCCTCGGTACGCCTCGCGTCGCTGATGGGCCTGCCGGTGACCTACGTGTGGACGCACGACTCCATCGGCCTCGGCGAGGACGGCCCGACGCACCAGCCGATCGAGCACCTCTCGGCGCTGCGGGCGATCCCGGGGCTGGACGTCGTCCGCCCGGCCGACGCCAACGAGACCGCGCACGCCTGGCGGGCCGCGCTGGAGCACGTCGACCGGCCGACCGGCCTGGTGCTGACCCGGCAGGCGCTGCCGGTGCTCGACCCGGCCAGCGTGTCCTACGAGGACTTCACGAAGGGCGCGTACGTCCTGGCCGAGGCCGGCAACGGCAAGCCGCAGGTGATCATCATGGCCACCGGCTCCGAGGTGCCGATCGCGCTGACCGCGCGTGAGCGCCTGGAGGCCGACGGGCTGTCCACCCGGGTCGTCTCGGTGCCGTGCCAGGAGTGGTTCCGGGCGCAGGACCGGGAGTACCGCGACCTGATCCTGCCGCCGAGCGTGAAGGCCCGGGTCAGCGTCGAGGCGGCCGTCGAGATGTCGTGGCGCGACCTGGTCGGCCCGGACGGCGAGTCGGTGAGCATCGAGCACTACGGCGCGTCCGCGCCCTACCAGGTGCTGTTCGAGAAGTTCGGCTTCACGCCGGACAACGTGGTGGCGGCCGCGCGCGCGAGCCTGTCGCGCATCGGCGCCATCAAGGGTGAGACGACCGGGAACTGAGGAGACTGGTGATGGCAGGCAACCTTGCGAAGCTCTCCGCCGCAGGCGTGGCGGTGTGGCTGGACGACATCTCCCGGGAACGGCTGCACGGCGGCGGTCTCGACAAGCTGCGTACCGAGCAGCACGTCGTCGGCGTCACGAGCAACCCGACCATCTTCGCCGCCGCGCTGGCGGGCTCCGAGCTGTACGCCGAGCAGTTGCACGACCTCGCCGTACGCAAGGTGACGGTGGACGAGGCCGCCCGGATGATCACGACGTACGACGTGCGCTGGGCCTGTGACGTCATGCGTCCGGCGTACGACGCGTCCGAGGGCACCGACGGCCGCGTCTCGATCGAGGTCGACCCGCGGCTGGCCATGGCGACCGATGCCACCGTCGCCGAGGCGAAGCAGCTGTGGTGGCTGGTGGACCGGGAGAACCTCTTCATCAAGATCCCGGCGACCGAACCCGGTCTGCCGGCGATCACCCAGACCCTCGCCCACGGGATCAGCGTGAACGTGACGCTGATCTTCTCGCTGGAGCGCTACCGGGCCGTCATGGACGCCTGGCTGACCGGGCTGGAGCAGGCCAAGGCCAACGGGCACGACCTGACCAAGCTGGAATCGGTCGCGTCGTTCTTCGTGTCCCGGGTGGACACCGAGGTCGACAAGCGCCTGGACAAGATCGGTACGCCCGAGGCCCTGGCGCTGCGCGGCAAGGCCGCCGTGGCCAACGCCCGGCTGGCGTACCAGGCGTTCCTGGAGGTGGCCGGCGGCGAGCGCTGGGCGGCGCTGAAGGCGGCCGGAGCGCGGCCCCAGCGTCCGTTGTGGGCGTCGACGGGCACGAAGAACCCGGACTACTCCGACGTGCTCTACGTCGACGAGTTGATCGCGCCGGGGACCGTCAACACGATGCCCGAGAAGACGATGCGGGCCGCCGACGACCACTCGGCCGTCACGGCCGACACCATCACGACCCACTTCGTCGAGGCCCAGCAGGTCCTCGACGATCTGCGGGCGGTCGGCGTCGACATGGACGACGTCGTCGAGGTGCTCGAGACCGAAGGCGTGGAGAAGTTCGAGACCAGCTGGACCGAGCTGCTCGACGGGATCGCGGCGAAGCTGGAGCAGGCATGAGTGAGGTCGAATTCGCGGCGGGCCTGGCGGTCCGGGCGGACAGCGTCGACACCCCGGTCGCGACCCAGGCCCGGGACGAGTTGGTCGCGGCGGGCGTACCGGCGAAACTGGCGGCTCAGGACCCCTCGCTGTGGGGTCCGGCCGCCGAGGCCGAGGCGTCCGTCCGGCTCGGCTGGCTCAACGCCGCCGAGATCAGCCGCGCCCTGCTCCCCCAGCTCGCCGAGCTGGCCACGGAACTGGCCGACCTGGATCACGTCGTGCTGGCCGGCATGGGCGGCTCGTCGCTGGCCCCGGAGGTCATCTCACGTACGCTCGGCCGGCCGCTCACCGTCCTCGACACGACCGACCCCCACCAGGTACGCGCGGCGATCGCCGACCGGCTGGACCGGACCGTCGTCGTCGTGGCGAGCAAGTCGGGGTCGACCGTCGAGACCGACAGCCATCGGCGGGCGTACTGGCAGGCGTTCCTGGACGCCGGGCTCAGCGAGGCCGAGGCGGGCCGCCGGTTCGTCATCGTGACCGATCCGGGCTCCCCGCTGGAGCAGACCGCGCGCGAGATGGGCGCGTACGTCGTGCTCGCCGACCCGAACGTGGGTGGCCGCTACTCGGCGCTGACCGCGTTCGGCCTGGTCCCCACGGCGCTGGCCGGGGTCGACGTGGCCGACCTGCTCGACCAGGCGCAGGCGTTGACGCCGAGCCTGGCCGAGGCGGACGGCAATCCCGCGCTGGCGCTCGGCGCCCTGCTCGGCGCGGCCGCGCAGGCCGGCCGGGACAAGGTGAGCCTGGCCGAGGACGGCAGCGGCATCGTCGGCCTCGGCGACTGGGCCGAGCAGCTGATCGCCGAGTCCACCGGCAAGCAGGGTCTCGGCATCTTGCCTGTCGTGGTGGAGTCGCCGACCGCGCCCGGCGCCACCGGCGACGACGTGCTGACCGTGCTGGTCGGCGGGCCGCAGGACGTCACCGCTCCGGCGACGCCGGGCACCGTGGCGGTCAACGGCCCGCTCGGCGCGCAGTTCCTCGCCTGGGAGTACGCCACCGCCATCGCCGGCCGGGTCATCGGGATCGACCCGTTCGACCAGCCGAATGTGACGGAGTCCAAGGAGAACACCAAGAAGATCCTGGAGTCCGGTACGCCGATGGTGGCGGCCACCTTCACCGACGGCCCGGTCGCCGGCTACTGCTCGGCCGAGGTGTCCGATGTGGAGTCCGCCCTGCGGTGGCTGACCGAGCAGGTCGGCCCGGACGGCTACGTCGCCGTCATGGCGTACCTGGACCGGGTCGCCGACGCCCAGGCCGCCGAGGTACGCCCGCTGCTCGCCACCGCGACCGGCCGGCCGGTCACATTCGGCTGGGGGCCGCGCTTCCTGCACTCGACCGGCCAGTTCCACAAGGGCGGCCCGCAGGTCGGCGCTTTCCTCCAGATCACCGGCGCGGTCACCGACGACCTCCCGGTTCCGGGGCGCCCCTACACCTTCGGCGAGCTGCAGGCGGCGCAGGCCGCCGGCGACCGGCAGGCACTGGCCGGGCGGGGCCGCCCCCTGCTGCACCTGCACTTGAACGACCGGCGCGCCGGGGTGGCCCGCCTCCTCGACGCCGCCCGCATCTTGGGAGCCTGACGTGTCCCTCTCCCGGAGAAAGGAAGAGACGGGGCCGCGCAACCCCCTGCGCGATCCGCAGGACCGGCGACTGCCCCGCATTCCCGAACCTTGCGCCCTGGTCATCTTCGGCGTGACCGGCGACCTGTCCCGCAAGAAGCTCATTCCCGCGATCTACGACCTGGCGAACCGGGGGATGTTGCCGCCCGGCTTCGTCGTCCTGGGGTACGCCCGGCGGGACTGGGGTGACGGCGACTTCGAGGACTTCGCCCGTCAGCACGCCCAGGAGCACGCGCGTACGCCGTGGCGGGAGGAGGTGTGGCAGCGGCTCGTCGGCAACATCAAGTTCGTGGCCGGCGCGTTCGACGACGACGCCGGGTTCGACCATCTCGCCGCCACCCTGGACGACCTGCGGGAGACGCACGGCATCAAGGGCAACGCCGCGTTCTACTTCTCCATCCCGCCCGCCGCCTTCCCGACCGTGCTCAAGCAGCTCGAGCGGACCGGCATGGCGAGCAACGAGAAGTCCGGCGGCTGGCGCCGGGTGGTCGTGGAGAAGCCGTTCGGCAACGACCTGGAGTCGGCGAAGAAGCTCAACGATCTCGTCGACGACGTGTTCACCGCGCCGGACGTCTTCCGCATCGACCACTACCTCGGCAAGGAGACCGTCCAGAACATCCTGGCGCTGCGGTTCGCCAACGCGCTGTTCGAGCCGGTCTGGAACACCAAGTACGTCGACTCGGTGCAGATCACGATGGCCGAGGACGTCGGCATCGGCACCCGGGCGGCGTTCTACGACTCGGTCGGCACCGCGCGGGACGTGCTGCAGAACCACCTGTTGCAGCTGCTCGCGCTGGTGGCGATGGAGGAGCCGACGAGCTTCGACGCCAGCGAGATCCGGGCGGAGAAGCTGAAGGTGCTGCGGGCCATCAAGCTGCCCAGCGACATCGCCACCGGCACCGTACGCGGCCAGTACACCGCGGGCTGGGTGGCCGGCGAGCCGGTGGCCGGGTACCTGGAGGAGTCCGACGTCCCCGCGACCTCGACGACCGAGACCTATGTGGCCGTCGAACTGGGCATCCAGAACCGGCGCTGGGCCGAGGTTCCGTTCTACATCCGCTGCGGCAAGCGCATGCCACGCCGGGTGACCGAGGTGGCGATCCTGTTCAAGAAGGCGCCGCACCTGCCGTTCAACCCCGACGACGTGGAACTGCTCGGCAACAACCAGCTGGTCATCCGGGTGCAGCCGGACGAGGGCGTCGTGCTCAAGTTCGGCTCGAAGGTCCCCGGCACCGCGATGGAGCTGCGCGACATCGCGATGGACTTCTCCTACGGCGAGGCCTTCACCGAGGCCAGCCCGGAGGCGTACGAGCGGCTCGTCCTGGACGTCCTCATCGGCGACCGGACGCTGTTCCCGACCGCCGACGAGGTCGAGGAGAGCTGGCGGGTGGTCGACCCGCTCGAAGAGGCGTGGGCCGGCACCAAACCCGACCCCTACCGGGCCGGTACCTGGGGGCCGATCGAGGCGGACGAGATGCTGGCCCGCGAGGGCCGCACCTGGCGCCGGGCTTAGGAGGACTGAACAATGCTGGCTCTCTGGGACACGACCGGGGCCGAGGTCGTCCGCAAGCTCGCCGCCGAACGGCACTCCGCCGGCGGCGTCGCGAGCGGTCTGGCCTTGACGCTGGTCGTCGTGGTCGAAGAGGCACGCGTACGCGCGGTCGAGGACGCGGCGACGATCGCCGCCGCGTCGCACCCGTGCCGCCTCATCGTGGTCAGCCGGATCTCGCCGACCGCCGGGGCGACCCGGCCCGGCGTCGACCCGGCCAAGGATCGGCTCGACGCCGAGATCATCGTCGGCGGGCGGCTCGGCCCGGCCGAGGCGGTCGTGCTGCGGATGCACGGCGGCGTCGCCCAGCACGCCGAGAGCGTCGTGATCCCGTTGCTCGCCCCGGACGTCCCGGTGGTGACCTGGTGGCACGGCGCTCCCCCGGATCGCATCGCCGAAGACCCGCTGGGCGTCGTCGCCGAGCGCCGCATCACCGACGTCGCGCAGGCCGCCGATCCGATGGCCTCGCTGCGCCAGCGAGCGGTCGACTACGCCCCGGGGGACACCGACCTGGCCTGGACGCGTACGACGCCGTGGCGGACCCTTCTGGCGGGCGCGTTCGACACCGTGACTGAACCGGCGACGGCGGTCTCGGTGACCGCCCCGGCGGACGACCCGGTCGCCGCGCTGCTGTCGGGGTGGCTCTGCGCCCGGCTCGGCGTCACTCCGACGTTCAAGCCCGGATCGCGGCTGGACCAGGTCGCGGTGACCCTCGGCGACGGCTCCGAGCTGTCGCTGACCCGCAACGAGGGCACCGCGGTGCTGTCGCGGAGCGGCTCGCACGACCGGGTGCTGCCGTTGGTGCACCGCCGGCTCGGCGAGGAACTGGCCGAGGAGCTGCGCCGGCTCGACGCCGACCAGATCTACGCCGCCGCGCTGGAGGCCGCCACCGGCACCGAAGGGCTCAACGACCGCGTCGGCCAGCGCGTCGGGGTGAAGGACCTGGTGAACGCGTGAGCGCGGAGCACGCCGTCATCGTCCACGCCGACGCCGACCTGCTGGCCGAGGCGGTCGCGGCGCGGTTGATGGTCAAGCTGATCGACGCCCAGTCGGCCCGCGGCAGCGCGAGCATCGTGCTCACGGGTGGGCGGGTCGCCGCCGCGGTCTACCGGGCCGTGGCCGCCAGCCCGGCCCTCGGGGCCGTCGACTGGTCGCGGGTGGACGTCTGGTGGGGCGACGAGCGCTTCCTGCCGGCCGGCCACCCTGATCGCAACGAGACCCAGGCGCGCCAGGCGCTTCTCGACCTGGTTCCGCTCGATCCCGCACGGGTACGCCCGATGGCGCCGTCGGACGGGCCGGACGGGGACGATCCGGAGGCCGCCGCCGCCCGGTACGCCGCCCAGCTGGCCCGTGCCGCCGAGGGCTCGGCGGATCTGCCGTACTTCGACCTGGTGTTGCTGGGGGTGGGCGAGGACGGCCACGTCGCGTCGGTCTTCCCGGAGCAGCCGGCCGCCTACGAGACGCGTCCGGTGGCCGCCGTACGCGGAGCGCCGAAGCCGCCGCCGGTGCGGATCACCCTCACCCTCCCGGCGATCAACACCGCCGACGAGGTGTGGCTGATCGCCACGGGGTCGGGCAAGGCCGCCGCCATCGGGATGGCCGTCTCCGGCGCCGGCGCGGTGCAGGTGCCCGCCGGTGGCGTGGAGGGCGTCGGGCGTACGTTGTGGCTGCTGGACCGGGCCGCCGCCGCTCAGCTGCCGGCCAAGGCGGTCAGCCTGCGCTCCTGAGCGCCGCAGTAGCCGACCCGATAACCGCGAAAGGCCCCCGCACCGAAGTGCGGGGGCCTTTGCGTGAGTCTGATCAGAGCGGGCGGACCTGCTCGGCCTGGGGGCCCTTGGCTCCCTGAGCGATCTCGAACTCAACCCGCTGGTTCTCCTCCAGGCTGCGGTACCCGCTGCTCTGGATGGCCGAGAAGTGAACGAACACATCCGGGCCGCCGTTGTCGACCGAGATGAAGCCGAAGCCCTTGTCCGCGTTGAACCACTTGACGGTTCCCTGTGCCATGCTGCGCCTAACTCCCTTGGTGGGTTACTTCCACGTGCGTCTGCATCGTGACCTTTTAGCTGCGGAGCACGCGAAGCCTTCCCAAAAGTGCTGGTCAAGCAGCGCGAGTGAACCTCGTACGCAAAAAGATGCCATCAGCCTAGCGCATCCCCGCGACCTATGGGTGCACGGTGGGCCGGAACACGCCGAACGAGTGGATGATTACTTGACTTCCAGCTTGAGCCAGAGGCCGAGACCGACGATGCACGCGAACCAGATGACACCGACCAGAACGGTGTATCGGTCCAGGTTCTTCTCAGCGACGGACGAACCGGCCAAGTTGGAGGAGACCCCGCCGCCGAACATGCTCGACAGGCCGCCGCCCTTGCCCCGGTGGAGCAGGACCAGCAGGGTCAACAGGCCGCTCGTGAGGAGCAGGATCACGATCAGCGTGTAGGCGAACCAAATCGGCACGGGAGGTCCTCTCAGAGGGCGTTGTCGGGGATCAGAATAGCCGGACGAAGGCGCGGGAGCACACCCCGGTGGGCCTGCTCCCGCGAAGACTCCGCCCGGCCGCCGGTCAGGAGGCGCCGGACTGGCTCGGGTTCTTCAAGCCGATCGCGCTGATGTCCGGCTGGGCGAACATGGGGGAAATGAAGACGTTCGACACGTTCGACCCGTAGAGCCGCTGGGCCACGCTGTAGACCACCGGGATGGCGGCCGCCTTCTCCATGATCTTCTGGTCCAGCTCGCCCCAGAGCTTGTACTGACGCTCCAGGTCGGGCTCGGCGACCGCCTCGTCGATCAGCCGGTTGATCTCGTCGTCGTCGAAGAACGAGTAGTTGTTCGTCCCCGTCTCCCCCGGCGCGGGCAGGTTGCGGCCGTCGAACAGGGCCGGCAGCACAGCCGAGCCGTTCGGGTAGTCCGGCACCCAGCCGGCGAAGATCAGGTCGAAGTTCAGGCTGGAGTCCGAGACGTCGTGGTAGTACGTCTTGTAGGTCACCGGCACCGCCTCGACCTGGACGCCGATCCGCAGGTACATCTCGACGACCGGCTTCATCAGCCGCTTGATCGCCGGGCTGTCCCGGTACGCCACCCGCAGCTTCTTCGGGCAGTCCTTGGCCTGCTTCAGCAGCTCGGCAGCCCGGTCGATGTCGCCGTCCGGCCGGGTGTTGGTGCCGTAGACGTCGAAGTCCTTGTGCGCCGCCAGCGACGGCGGGATGAACGAGGTCGCCAGCTCACCGGAGATCGAGCCGCCCAACGCCGTACGCAGCTTGCGCTTGTCGAAGGCGTACGACAGGGCCTGCCGGCACTTCACGTCCTTGATCTTGCGGGTGTTGATCGCGAAGAAACGCACCGCGCCCGTGGTGCCGGTGGCGGTCCGGGCGGCCAGCTCGGGGTCGTTGACGACCTGCTGGAGGAAGTTCG
This sequence comes from Hamadaea sp. NPDC051192, assembly GCF_040682475.1. Classification (NCBI taxonomy): domain Bacteria; kingdom Bacillati; phylum Actinomycetota; class Actinomycetes; order Micromonosporales; family Micromonosporaceae; genus Hamadaea; species Hamadaea sp. NPDC051192. The sequence goes on along the minus strand of NZ_JBFBAZ010000038.1, from coordinate 11,306 downwards.
GGGCGACATCCTGGTCGATCATGATCCCGGAGTGCTCCGGACCCTGGTCGGCGATGAGCTTGTTGGTCTCCTCGGCCGAGTCGTTGGCGGCCTGGATCATGATCTTGTCCGGGTACGCCTTGCGCACCGAGTCGGTGCCCGCGTCCCAGTTGTCGTTGCGGACCAGGGTAAGCGCGGCGTCGGTCCGATCGGTGATCTTGTAAGGGCCGGAGGAGAACGGCTGCTCGTCGTACGCCGGCCGGTCCTTGCCCTCGATCTCCTGGCGGACCGGGGCCAGCCCGGTGAGCGCGGCGACGTAGCCGAAGTCGCCGACCGCCTGCTTCAGGTGGTACTGGACCGTCTTCTCGTCGACGCACTCGACGGCCTTGATGCCCTGGCCGCCGTTGTTGCCGTTGAGGAACGGGCCCTTGTAGTCCTTCGGCGCGTCCAGGTAGTTGCGGACGTAGGGCAGCCCGTCCTGCATCAGCTCGGAGAAGTTGCGCTCGGCGCCGTACTTGAGGTCCTTGCAGGTGACCGGGGTCCCGTCCTGCCACTTCACCCCGTCGCGGAGCTTGAACTCCCAGGTCTTGTTCCCGTCGGACGGCCGCCCGGTGTCGGTGGCCAGGTCGGGCACGATCTCGCTGGCCGCGTCCCCCGGCTCCGCCTTGGTCGTCGTCAGCGTCCGGGTGATCAGGCGACTGATGTTGACCTCGAGCGCGGCGTTGATGATCTGCGGATCGAGGTGATCGGGCAGGGCCCCGACGAAGACGGTGAGGGTGCCGCCCTTCGCGGGGGCGTCGGCCTCCGTGCTGGCGGCCGAGTCGCAGGCGGCGACGCCGCTCAGGACCAGCGCGGCGGTGACCCCGTACGCGGCCCGGCGACGCCAGGCTGGGGCGGTGACATGGCGGTGCATGCTCGTCCTCATGGGGGGTGGGGATGGGACGCCAGACACTCTATGGTTTGCGCCGTACGCGCGGGAACCCGGGCGGCCTTTCGCAATCAACTCCTGACCTTGACCTGACGCAAGGTCAGGAGTCGATGACTCAGCGCGTCACCGGCCGGCTCCGGATCACTGGAGCCGGAAGCAGCGCAGCTGGGCGAAGTCGTTCCGGGTCGCCCAGTAGATCACCGAGCGGGTGGTGGGGCCGTAGATCCCGTCGGCGCTGATGCCGTACGCGTTCTGGATCGAGGCGACCTTCGCCTTGGTGGCCGGACCGTAGACGCCGTCGACCGTCAGGCCGGTCTGGTAGCAGTCGTTCAGCTCCCGCTGGAGCACCTTCACCGCCGCGTTGGCGATCCCCGACTGGAGGTGGCAGTTCGTGCTGCCGCTGGCCGAGGGGACGCTCGCGGACAGCCGGGCGCCGGTGTAGGGGTCGATGCCCGTGGTGGGCTGCAGGACGGAGCTGGTGCAGACCGGCGTCGCCGCCGCGGCCGGGGACGCCGGCAGCAGGACCGTCGCACACGCGACGAGCGCGGTCGCCACCGCGATGACTCGTTTCATGGTTCCTCCCGTGAAATCGGTCCGAAGTGGACCGTGACCTCGCGATCCGCCGATCGCGACAGCGAGAGTTTTCCATGAAGCAGTTCGGCGCGACGCCCCGCTGGGACATCGCGCCGAACTCGGTTCTAAGCCGGGCGGATCAGGCCGCCTTGGCGTACCGGACGATCCCGGCGAACTCCTCCAGGACCAGGCTGGCCCCGCCGACCAGGGTGCCGTCCACATCGGGCTGCGCCATGATGCCGGCCGCGTTCGCCGCCTTCACCGAGCCGCCGTAGAGGATGCGCACCTTCTGCGCGACGTCGGCGCCGAAGACCTCGGAGATCCGGCCCCGGATCGCGCCGATGACCTCCTGCGCGTCCTCCGCGCCGCAGGTCTTGCCGGTGCCGATCGCCCAGACCGGCTCGTACGCGACGACGACCTTCTCGACCTGCTCGGCCTTGAGGCCGTCCAGGCCCCCGTCGAGCTGGGTGAGGGTGTGCGTCACGTGCTCGCCGCGCTCGCGGATCTCCAGGCCCTCGCCGACGCAGAGGATCGGCGCGATCTCGTTGGCCAGCGCCGCCTTGACCTTGGCGTTGACCAGCGCGTCGTCCTCGTTGTGGTACTCACGCCGCTCGGAGTGGCCGACGGCGACGTACTGGCAGCCGAGCTTGGCCAGCATCGCGCCGGAGATCTCCCCGGTGTACGCCCCGGACACGTGCGCCGAGACGTCCTGCGCGCCGTAGCCGATGAGCCACTTGTCACCGTCGATCGCGGTCTGCACGCTGCGGATGTCCGTGAACGGCGGCAGCACGACGACCTCGACGTCGGTCAGCTCCTTCTCGGTCAGCGTGTGAGCCAGCTTCTGCACCAGCGCGATGGCCTCGAGGTGGTTGAGGTTCATCTTCCAGTTGCCGGCCATCAGGGGCCGGCGCTTCGCCTCAGCCATTCACTGCTCCAGTGCTTCGATGCCCGGGAGGTCCTTGCCCTCCAGGAACTCCAGGGACGCGCCGCCGCCGGTCGAGATGTGGCCGAAGCCGCTCTCGTCGATGCCGAGCGCACGGACCGCGGCCGCCGAGTCGCCACCGCCGACGACGGTGAGCCCGTCGACCTTGGTGATCGCCTCCGCCACGCCCCGCGTCCCGGCCGCGAACGGGGCCAGCTCGAACACGCCCATCGGGCCGTTCCAGAAGACCGTCTTCGCGCCGGACAGGGCGTCGGCGAACTCGGCGACCGAAGCCGGGCCGATGTCGAGGCCGAGCCAACCGGCCGGGATCTCGGTCGCGGACACGGTCCGCGTGGCGGCGTCGGCGGCGAACTTGTCCGCCACGACGACGTCGGACGGCAGCAGGATCTTGCCGTCCGCCCGCTCCAGCAGCTCGCGGCAGGTGCCGACCATCTCGTCCTGCAGCAGTGAGGCGCCGACCTCGTGGCCCTGGGCCTTGAGGAAGGTGAAGCACATGCCGCCGCCGATGAGCAGCCGGTCCACCTTCGGCAGCAGCGCCTCGATGACGGCCAGCTTGTCGGAGACCTTCGAGCCGCCGAGCACCACGACATACGGCCGGGCCGGGTCGCCGGTGAGCGTACGCAGCACCTCGACCTCGCGGAGGACCAGACCACCCGCATAGTGCGGCAGGCGCGCCGGGACGTCGTAGACGCTGGCGTGCTTGCGGTGCACCGCACCGAACGCGTCGTCCACGTACGCGTCGCCGAACGCGGCGAGCTGGTCGGCGAACGCGCCCCGCTCGGCGGCGTCCTTGCTGGTCTCCCCGGCGTTGAAGCGCAGGTTCTCCAGCAGCGCGACTTGCCCGTCGGCCAGTCCGGCGACGGCCGCCTGAGCGGACTCGCCGACCGTGTCCGTCGCGAAGGCGATCGCCGATGAGCCCTCGGGTGAAGAGCCGGAAGTGCGGTCAGCGCCGAGCAGCTCCCCGAGCCGGTCCGCGACCGGCTGCAAGGTGAACGCGGGGTCCGGAGCACCCTTCGGACGCCCGAGGTGCGACATGACGACGACCCTCGCACCCGCTTCCCGCAGGGCCACGATGGTCGGCAGGACGGCCCGGATGCGGCCGTCGTCGGCGATCTGCGCCGGGTCGGATCCCTTGACGAAGGGCACGTTCAGGTCGGCGCGCACGAGCACGCGCCGACCTGAAACACCCTCGCTCAGGAGCTGATCGAGGGATTTGATCGTCACAGCGAGGCGCCCACGAACTTCACGAGGTCGACCAGGCGGTTCGAGTAGCCCCACTCGTTGTCGTACCAGCCGACAACCTTCACCAGGTTGCCGCCGGTGACCTTGGTCAGGCCGGCGTCGAAGATGCAGGACGCCGGGTCGGTGACGATGTCCGAGGAGACGATGTCGTCCTCGGTGTAGGTCAGGTAGCCCTTGAGCGCGCCCTCGGCCGCGGCCTTGACGGCGGCGTTGACCTCTTCGACCGTGGTCTCACGGGCGGCGGTGAAGGTCAGGTCGGTCGCCGAGCCGGTCGGGATCGGCACGCGCATCGCGAAACCGTCGAGCTTGCCCTTCAGCTCCGGCAGCACCAGGCCGATCGCCTTGGCGGCGCCGGTCGACGTCGGGACGACGTTCACCGCGGCGGCGCGGGCGCGACGCAGGTCCTTGTGCGGGCCGTCCTGCAGGTTCTGGTCCTGGGTGTACGCGTGGATCGTGGTCATCAGACCCTTCTCGATGCCGATCGCGTCGTTGAGCGCCTTGGCCATCGGGGCCAGGCAGTTCGTCGTGCACGAGGCATTCGAGATGATCGTGTGCGCGGCCGGGTCGTACTTGTCCTGGTTCACACCCATGACGAGGGTGATGTCCTCACCCTTGGCCGGCGCCGAGATGATGACCTTCTTCGCGCCGTTGTCGGCGTGCACCTTCGCCTTGGCGGCGTCGGTGAACAGGCCGGTCGACTCGATGACGACGTCCGCGCCCAGGTCGCCCCACGGCAGCTTGCCCGGGTCCCGCTCGGAGAACACCTTGAACGACTTGCCGTTGACGGTGATGTCCTCGTCGGTCGCCTTCACCTCGTACGGCAGCCGGCCCAGAATGCTGTCGTACTTCAGCAGGTGCGCCAGGGTCGCGTTGTCGGTCAGGTCGTTGGCGGCGACCAGCTCGATGTCCGCGCCCGACTGCAGCAGCGCCCGGTAGAAGTTCCGGCCGATACGGCCGAACCCGTTGATGCCAACCCGGATGGTCACGTGTCCCATCTCCTCGCTAGCGCCGGCGCTGACGGCCGGCGGCCGATATTTCTGTCCGGCAGCGTCGCCTTCCGTTCCGACCCTATCCCAACGACTGTGTCCCAGGTCCGCGGGGCTGACAGACCGTCGCTCCCGCCGGGCACGCCCCGACCGCGTTGATCATGGAGTTAACTGTGGTCTCGACGGTGTGTCGAGGGGGTAAATCCCATGATCAACGCGCGCGACGACGCGCGGACCGACGCGCGGAACGGGGGCGGGGGGCGACGGGTGGGTTAGACGGAGAGCATGTCTGGGGTTACGGCGGCTTCGGTGTCCGGAATGCCGAGATCGCGGGCTCGCTTGTCGGCCAGCGCCAGCAGACGGCGGATCCGGCCGGCGATCGCGTCCTTGGTCAGCGGCGGGTCGGCCAGCGCGCCCAGCTCCTCCAACGAGGCCTGCCGGTGCTCCAGCCGCAAACGGCCGGCGCTCGTCAGGTGCCCGGGGGCGTCGTCGGCGAGGATCTCGAGCGCCCGGGTCACCCGGGCCGCTGCCGCGACCGCCGCCCGCGCGGAGCGCCGCAGGTTCGCGTCGTCGAAGTTGGCCAACCGGTTGGCCGTCGCCCGCACCTCTCGGCGTACCCGTCGCTCTTCCCAGGCGAGCACACTCGCGTGCGCGCCGACCCGGGCGAGCAGCGCGGCGATCGCGTCGCCGTCCTTGACCACGACCCGGTCCACCCCGCGAACCTCGCGGGCCTTCGCGGTGCTGATGCCCAGTCGCCGCGCCGAGCCGACTAGCGCGAGCGCCGACTCCGGCCCGGGACAGGTGATCTCCAGCGCGCACGAGCGGCCCGGCTCGGTCAGCGAGCCGTGCGCGAGGAACGCGCCCCGCCACGCCGCGACCTGGCAGCACATGTTGCCCGAGACGACGTGCGGCGGCAGGCCGCGCACCGGGCGGCCGCGCACGTCGAGCAGCCCGGTCTGCCGGGCCAGCGCCTCGCCGTCCTTGACGACGCGCACGATGTAATGACTGCCCTTCCGCAGCCCGCCGGAGGCGAGGATGTGGATCTCGCTCGGGTAGCCGTACAGGTCGGCGACGGTGGCTCGCAGCCGCCGGGCAACCGCCCCGGTGTCCAGTTCCGCCTCCACGACGACCCGGCCGGAGACGATGTGCAAACCGCCCGCGAAGCGCAGCAGCGCGGCCATCTCGGCCCGCCGGCAGCACGGCTTCGGCACGTCCACCCGGCTGAGCTCGTCCTTGACCGCCGCGGTCATCGCCATCGTGTCACTCCACCTCATGCCTCGTGCTTCGGGTCGCCTCGGGCGCTCAGGCCTCGTCCGGCGCCGCGCTCCTGCGCGCCGGTCGTCAGTGCTTAACGAGCGGTGCGGCGGCTCCGCACTGCCTTTCTCCGCCAACACTCGGCGTTCGTCACGCCTTCCCCGCCTTGAGCAGTGGCTCCAACGCCGTGGCCAGGGCGGGCGGGTCGTGTCGCGGCACCGTCCGGCCGACGGCGAGCCGGCCGAGGGCGAGCCGCGCGCCCAGCGACCGCGCCGCGGCCCCGACGGTTGCCGGGTCCTCGACGGCGTCCCCGTCGGCAAGAACAATATCTGCCCGGAAATCTGGCAAGTAACGGGTCAACGCCCCGAGATGGTCGGCGAGCGACAAACCACCGGTTTCGCCCTCAGCCGCCAGATTCAGGGTGATCAACCGCTTTGCCCGGGTTTTGACGACGGCCGCCGCCAATTCCGGTACCAGCAGATGCGGGATGACACTGGTGTACCAGCTGCCCGGGCCGAACAGCAGCCAATCGGCCGACAGTACGGCCGCGACCGCCTCCGGGCAGGCCTCCGGCGCGGGCGGGAGCAACCGCACCACCTCGATGTCACCGGGCGACACCGCAATCTCGTGCTGCCCCTGGACGGTGACCATGTCGTCCGGCCGGGCGGGGTCGCCGCCGCGGATGTCGGCTTCGAGAGTGACCGGCAGCCGGCACATCGGCAGCACTCGGCCCTGCGCGCGGACCATGGCCGCCGCGTGTTCCAGCGCCACCACCGGGTCGCCGAACTGCTCCATCAGGCCCAGCAGCACGATGTTGCCGACCGGATGACCCGCCAGCGCGTCCGTTCCGGCGAACCGGTGCTGAAACAGGTCAGCGGACCGGCGGCTGACCGGGTCGTCGTCGGCCAGCGCCGCCAGCGCCTGGCGCAGATCGCCGGGCGGCAGCGCCCCACGATCGAGACGCAGCCGACCGCTGGAGCCGCCGTTGTCGCCGACCGTGACGATCGCGGTGATGTCGAGGGACGCGGGGATCGCCCGCAACGCCCGCAACGACGCCGACAGGCCGGTCCCGCCTCCGAAGGCGACGATCCTCACTCGCGCCCCAAGTCCCGGTGCTGCGCGCTCGCCACCACCCGCAGCTCCCGCAGTCGACGCGCCAGCTCCTCGGCGATCGCCACACTGCGGTGCTTACCGCCGGTGCAGCCGACGGCGACGGTGAGGTAGCGCTTGCCCTCGCGTTCGAAGCCCGGCGCGGTCGCGTTGATCAGGCGGGCGTACGTCTCGACGAAGGTCGCCGCGCCCCGCTGGCCCAGCACGTAACGGCTCACGTCGCTGTCGCGCCCGGTGTGGTCGCGCAGCTCCGGCACCCAGAACGGGTTTGGCAGGAACCGCGCGTCCAGCACGAAATCCGCGTCCGGCGGCAAGCCGTACTTGAACCCGAACGACAGCACCGTCACCCGCAGCTTCAGCGCGTCCTCGCCGGCGAACAGCTCCTCGACCCGGCTGCGCAGCTGATTCACGTTCAGGTGACTGGTGTCGATCACTACGTCGGCCAGATCTCGGGCCTCGGCCAGCAGCTCCCGCTCGGCCGCGATCCCGTCGGAGAGCCGCCCATTGCCCTGCAGCGGATGCGACCGGCGGACGTTCTCGAACCGACGGATCAGCACGTCGTCGTCGGCGTCGACGAAGACCACGCGCGGGGCGAACCCGCGCTCGCGCAACGCCTTCACCGCACCGGCGAGATCCGTCGAGAAGGCCCGGCTGCGGACGTCGAGCACCATCGCAGTCTGCCGCGCCGCGCCGCCGGCCTCATGGGCCAGCTCCGCCATCTGCACCATCAACGCCTGCGGAAGATTGTCGACGACGTAGTAGCCGACGTTCTCCAACGCCCGCGCGACCGTCGACCGGCCCCCGCCGGACACCCCCGTCACGATCACCAGGTCGGTCTTCGACCGCGAGGCCGCCTCCACGGCCGAGGTCTCGGCTTCCGTCACCGCTCGCCACTCCCCTGCCCAGCATCCCCGCGCACGACCAGGCAGGCCGCGGCGCCCCGCCGCAGAGTCTACCGAGGTGGTTCGGGGGTCTGATCGGTGCCTTTGGGGTCGCTGTCGGCTTCGGCCTCGCCGTGCAGGGCCGCCAGCACCGCCGCCGCCGTCCGCGGGCCCATCCCGGGCACCGCCGCGATCTCGGCCAACGACGCCGCACCCAGCTTCTTCACCGAGCCGAACTGCCGCAGGAGGGCCTTACGGCGTACCTCGCCGAGGCCGGGCACCTCGTCGAGCGCCGAGGTGGTCATCCGCTTCGAGCGCCGCTGCCGATGGAACGTGATGGCGAAGCGGTGGGCCTCATCGCGTACGCGTTGGAGCAGGTAGAGCCCCTCCGAGCTGCGCGACAGGATGACCGGCAGATCGTCGTCGGGCAGCCAGACCTCCTCCAGCCGCTTGGCCAGACCGCAGACGGCGACGTCGACGACGCCCAGTTCGGCCAGCACCGACGCGGCCGCGTTGACCTGGGGCTGACCGCCGTCGACGACGACCAGCTGCGGCGGGTACGCGAACTTCTTGGCCCGTCCGTCGTCCTCCAGCGACGGCTCGGCGTCCCGTTCGGCCAGGTACGCCGCGAAGCGCCGCCGGATGACCTCGGAGATCGCCGAGACGTCGTCGGTCGCGCCCTTGATGATGAACCGCCGGTACTCACTCTTTCGGGCGAGTCCGTCCTCGAACACGACCATGCTGGCGACCACGTCGGTGCCCTGGATCTGGGAGATGTCGAAGCACTCCACCCGCAGCGGCGCGGTCGGCAGGGCGAGCGCCTCGGCGATCTCCTCCAGCGCGGCGCTGCGCGCCGTCAGGTCGGTGGCCCGCCGCAGCTTGTGCCGGGTCAGCGCCTCGGCCGCGTTGCGGGCGACCGTCTCCATCAGCGTCTTCTTGTCCCCCCGTTGCGGTACGCGCAGCGACACCCGCGATCCGCGCCGGTCGGCGAGCCACGCCTCCAACGCGTCGGCGTCGGCGGGCAGCTCGGGGACGAGCACCTCCCGGGGCACGTCGGCGCCCTCGGCGGTGTCGCCGTAGATCTGCGAGCAGAAGTGGTGCACCAGGTCGCCCGTGGTGAGCTGCTCGGTCTTCTCGACGACCCAGCCGCGCTGGCCCCGGACCCGGCCGCCCCGCACGTGGAAGACCTGAACGGCGGCTTCGAGCTGGTCCTCGGCGAACGCCACCACGTCGGCGTCGGTGCCGTCGCCGAGCACGACCGCCTGCTTCTCCAGCGCCTTGCGGGCGGCGCCCAGGTCGTCGCGGAGCCGGGCGGCGCGCTCGTAGTCCATCTCGGACGAAGCGCCGAACATCTCCCGTTCCAGCCGCTTGAGCAGCTTGTCGGTGCCGCCCGCCATGAAGTCGCAGAACTCGTCGACGATCGCCCGATGCTCCGCGGCGGACACCCGGCCGACGCAGGGCGCCGAGCATTTGCCGATGTAGCCGAGCAGGCAGGGCCGGTCGATCTGGTTCGCCCGTTTGAACACCCCGGCGCTGCACGTCCGGGCCGGGAAGACCCGGAGCAGCAGGTCGAGCGTCTCGCGGATGGCCCAGGCGTGCGAGTAAGGACCGAAGTAGCGCACGCCTTTGCGCTTCGCGCCCCGCATCACCTGCAGGCGCGGATATTCCTCGTCGAGGGTGACCGCCAGGAACGGGTACGACTTGTCGTCGCGGTACTTGACGTTGAACCGCGGGTCGAACTCCTTGATCCAGGCGTATTCGAGCTGGAGCGCCTCGACCTCGGTGCCGACCGTCACCCAGTCCACTGAGGAGGCCGTGGTGACCATCTGCTGGGTCCGCGGATGCAGCGACCACAGGTCGGCGAAGTACGAGTTGAGTCGTTGGCGCAGGCTCTTGGCCTTGCCGACGTAGATCACCCGGCCGCTCGGATCGCGGAACCGATAGACCCCCGGCGACTCCGGAATGGTGCCGGTGGCGGGGCGGTACGTCGAAGGATCGGCCACGCCGCAAGCCTACTCAGGACGGCTGACAAGATCGCTTCGCTGCCCCGCCACCGGCGGGGATCACGAGAGCTTGATGTCGGCGCCGTCGACGACGATCGTCTTCTCGGCCAGTGCCTTGGTCGCGGGCGGGCTCACCACTGAGCCGTCCGTGATGGAGAACTTGCTGAAGTGGCAGTCGCAGTTGATCGTGCCGTTCGACACCCCGGACAGCGGGCACTGCTGGTGGGTGCACATGCTGTCGAAGGCCTTGAAGGTACCGGCGGTGGGCTGGGTGACGACCACGCCGGCGGCGGTGATGACCTTGCCACCGCCGACCGGGATGTCACTGGTCTTCGCGATAGCCGCGCCGCCACCGCCACCGGTGCTGCCGCCGGTGGCTCCGGCGGTCGCGCCCGTCGAGCCGCCGCCCGCGGCGGTGGTCGGGGAGGCAGTCGGCGTCTCGTCGGCCGAACAGGCGGTGAGCAGGGCCGCCGCGCCGACGGCGCCCGCCGAGGCGAACAGCGTACGGCGGGAGGTGGATGGGGTGTTCTCGGTCCGCTCGGTCATTTCAGACAGGCTAGTGGCCAGAAAACGCGTTGTAAGTAGTTGAACCATCACAATTTCCTGTGGCCCGGTCTCGCCCTGCGGAAGTGACGATCACGTCACACCGGCGGGCTCGTTGGAGCACGTGATGAAACTGATCACCTCGCCCGACCAGGCGCTGCGGCAGGCGACCGCGCCCTGGTTCTCGGCCCGGCCGGCCCGCGACACCGAGCTGGTCCACGTCGCCTTCTTCGGCCAGTTCACCCCCGGTCCAGGGCGCGCCGGTCGTCGGCACGGCGATCGCGGCGCTCTCCGGCGACCCGCGGTTCGTCTTCACCGTCGTCGGGTCCGGCCCCGACCTGCCGGCCACGCGTACGGCGGCCGCCCCGAACGCCTGGGTCACCTGGCGCGAATGGGTGGCCGCGCACGAGTTGCCCGGCCTGATCGCCGGGCACGACGTCTGCCTGGGCATCTTCGGCACGTCCCGGCGAGCGCTGTCGGTCGTGCCGACCGAGGTCTACCAAGCCGCCGCCGCGGGCTGCGCGGTCGTCACCTCCGACACCGCCCCGCAGCGGGCAGCCTTCGGCGACGCCGCCGTGCTCGTCCCGGCCGGCGACCCGGCCGCCCTCGCCGCGGCGCTCCGGCAGCTCGCCGACGACCCCGACGAGCTCACCCGCCTGCGCAAGGCCGCCCGGGACCGGGCCCGGGAACGCTTCGGCGCCTAGCCCCGACGCCCTGCCCTCGGCGCCGTGAGTTGATCTAGGCGGGAAAGGGTCGCCGGGGCCGCCAACTCCCGCCTAGCGGACGATCGAGCCGATGCCGAGCAGCCCGACGAGGATCAGGCCACCGGCGACGAACCAGCCGGCCGGCGGCAGCTCGACGTCC